>NZ_VMLH01000032.1:0-62489 GCF_013276595.1 Streptococcus sp. 10824 | reverse complement strand
TACGGCAAGGCGACGCTGACGTGGTTTGAAGAGATTTTCAAAGAGTATTAATTTCTTTATAAATTACTTCCATCCCACGCTTAACAGCTGGACGATTGGCAATTTTTTCTGCCCATTTTACTAAATTCTGGTAACTTGAGGCATCCAAGAATTTTGCAGAACCTTGGTAAAGTTTTCCTTGAACTAACTGTCCATACCAAGACCAGATGGCAATATCTGCAATCGTATAGTCATTGCCTGCAATATAAGGTTTCTGAGCCAATTCCTTATCCAATAAATCCAACTGGCGTTTCACTTCCATCGTAAAACGGTTAATAGGATATTCCAATTTTTCAGGGGCATAATTGAAGAAATGTCCAAATCCCCCACCTAGAAAAGGTGCTGCACCTGCTTGCCAGAATAGCCAATTCAAAACTTCTACCTTTTCCACAGGATTACTTGGTAAAAAAGTTCCAAATTTCTCAGCAAGGTAAAGAAGAATATGAGCAGACTCAAAGACTCTTACATCTTCAGTACCTGACTGGTCCAATAAGGCTGGAATCTTGGAATTTGGATTGAGCTTCACAAAGTCTGATCCGAATTGATCCCCATCCATGATAGCAATCTTATACAAGTCGTAAGCCGTTTCCTTAAAACCAGCCTCTAGTAATTCTTCCAATAAGATAGTGACCTTCACACCATTTGGTGTTCCCAGTGAATAAAGCTGAAAAGCTTGTTCTCCTTTTGGCAAGTTTTGTTCGAAACGGGCACCTGCTGTTGGTTTATTTAAGCCCGTAAAGGCTCCTTGATTACTAGCTTCATCCTGCCATACGGTCGGTAATTGATATGCTGACATCCGAAACCTCCCTTAAATCGCATTCTTGTCAAAACCGAGTTTGCGTTGAATAAACTTAACGATTTCGACGATGATAATCATTGAGAAGCTTCCGCCCATAACGATTCCCCATTGTGACAAGTCTAGTTTGGTTACGTGGAAGATTCCTTCAAGTGGTTCTACGACGATTGTTGCCATGAGAAGGATGAAGGATACCAAGATAGACCAGTTAAAGGTCTTAGACTTGAATGGACCAACTGTCAAGATGGATTGGTAAACAGACTTGACATTGTAGGCATGGAAGAGCTGAATCAAGCCAAGGGTTGCAAATGCCATAGTAAGGGCATCAGCATGAATGGCATGATTATCACCCACATGTACTGGATAAGCAATCGCAAGGCCATAAACACTCATAACAATAGTTGCTTGGAGTACACCTTGATAGATGATAGAACTCAAAACACCACCTGAGAAGAAGCTTGCCTTGCGTCCACGTGGTTTATGGTTCATGACACCTGGCTCAGCTGGCTCAACACCTAGAGCGATAGCTGGGAAAGTATCGGTTACCAAGTTGATCCACAAAAGATGAACTGGCTGCAAGACGTCCCAACCAAACAAGGTTGATAGGAAGATGGTTAATACTTCAGCAGTATTGGCAGAAAGTAGGTACTGAATAGTCTTTTGAATGTTTGAGAAGACCTTACGTCCTTCTTCAACTGCAACGATGATAGTCGCAAAGTTATCATCTGCAAGAATCATGTCAGAAGCCCCCTTAGAAACCTCTGTACCAGTGATTCCCATACCGATACCGATATCGGCCGTTTTCAGAGCTGGCGCATCATTGACACCGTCACCTGTCATGGCAACGACTTTACCTTGTTTTTGCCAAGCCTTGACGATACGAACCTTGTGCTCTGGAGACACACGGGCATAAACAGAGTATTGACCAACTACTTTTTCAAAGTCTTCATCTGACAGTTCATTGAGTTCAGCACCAGTTAAAACGTGGCCTTCTGTATCATTTGCGTCAATGATTCCCAATCGTTTGGCAATAGCTTCTGCAGTGTCTTGATGGTCACCTGTAATCATGATTGGACGAATTCCCGCTTCCTTAGCCACACGAACAGCCTCAGCGGCTTCAGGACGTTCAGGGTCAATCATCCCAATCAAACCAGTAAAAATTAAATCATTTTCAAGCTCTTCAGAAGTGAGATTTTCTGGAATACTATCGATAATCTTATAAGCACCTGCAAGGACACGCAAGGCTTGATGAGCCATTTCAGAATTGTTTGTATGAATGAGATTTGTAACCTTCTCATCAATCGGAGCAATATCCCCAGCCTTATCACGAAGAACACAACGTTTCAAAAGTTGGTCCGGCGCACCTTTGACTGCTACAAGGAAACGACCATCTGGCAATGGGTGAACCGTTGACATGAGCTTACGGTCAGAGTCAAATGGTAACTCAGCTACACGCGGATATTTCTCTAAGAAACCTTTAACATCGTAGCCCTTGTCCAAGGCATATTGGATGAAGGCTGTTTCTGTTGGATCACCAATCAGGTTTCCTTCCACATCGATTTTCGTATCATTAGCCAAGACAACTGAACGAAGAAGGGGCATTTCAAGACCCAGTTCAATGTCGTCAGCTGAGTCATGTAGGACTGCATCGTAGAAGACTTTTTCAACGGTCATCTTGTTCATAGTCAGCGTACCAGTCTTATCAGAAGCAATGATTTCAGTTGAACCAAGTGTTTCTACTGCTGGTAACTTACGAACGATAGAGTTTCGTTTGGCCAAAACTTGAGTACCAAGGGCAAGAACGATAGTCACGATAGCTGGGAGCCCTTCTGGGATGGCTGCAACAGCAAGGGCAACAGAGGTCATCAACTCACCAAGTGGATTTTTCCCTTGAATGAAAACACCCACTACAAAAGTAACAAGGGCAATGACCAAAATTGCATAGGTCAAGACCTTAGAAAGGTTGTTCAAGTTTTGTTTGAGTGGTGTATCCGTCTCATCCGCATCTTGAAGCATGCCAGCAATATGACCAACTTCCGTGTACATACCTGTATTGACAACAACACCAAGACCACGACCATAAGTCACATTTGAGTTTTGGAAGGCCATATTGACACGGTCACCAATACCAGCATCTGCAGCAAGCTCGACTGACAAGTCTTTTTCGACTGGCACAGACTCACCTGTCAAAGCAGCTTCTTCAATTTTAAGAGAGTTGGCTTCTAGCAAACGTAGGTCTGCAGGTACTACATCACCAACTTCGAGAGCGACGATATCACCTGGAACCAATTCTTTAGAATCAATCTCAGCCATATGACCATCACGCAGAACGCGAGCAGCTGGACTAGACATGGATTTGAGAGCTTCGATAGCTTCTTCTGCTTTCCCTTCTTGGTAAACACCAAAGGCAGCGTTAATGATAACCACAGCTAGGATGATAATGGCATCAGCGATATCTTCCCCTCCAGAAGTCACGACTGACAAAATAGCTGCCGCAACTAGGATGATAATCATCAAATCCTTAAATTGCTCGATGAATTTGACCAGGATTGATCGTTTCTCGCCTTCTTCGAGTTCATTGTGGCCAAATTCTGCAAGGCGCTTTTCCGCCTCACTTGATGACAAACCTTGCTCGGTCGCATCCACAGCCTTCAAGACCTCTTCAGGACTCTGAGTGTAAAACGCTTGGCGTTTTTGTTCTTTTGACATGTGTCTCCTCCTTGACATTGTGTGCAAAACAGACTCTCTTTTCCCTCATCGTATCTTTTCACGACAAACAAAAAGAGACCTGTTAATCATAACAAGTCTCGCTGTTTAAGATAGTGCCGGAAAACATACTTTTCAGTATAAAATTCGGAATGACGACACTATCACAGGTTTCTGCCAGCTACTCCCTTGAGTAGTACTATTATACCAAATTTTGAAAAATTTTCAAAGAGTAAAAACTGCCTTGTTTGAATTTTCCCTTGAAAACCAGTATAATGGTAGAATGTTATGTGACTAGAAAGGAAGTTGAATGAAGCAATCTATTTCAAATCTCAAGTTGGCTGAGCGTGGGGCCATTATCAGCATTTCAACCTATTTGATCTTGTCTGCGGCCAAATTGGCAACTGGTCATCTTCTTCATTCATCCAGTTTGGTGGCTGATGGTTTTAACAACGTCTCGGACATCATTGGAAATGTTGCCCTCTTGATTGGGATTCGTATGGCGCGCCAACCTGCAGACCGTGACCACCGTTTTGGTCATTGGAAGATTGAGGATTTGGCTAGCTTGATCACCTCCATCATCATGTTCTATGTTGGCTTTGATGTGCTGAGGGATACCATTCAAAAGATTCTCAGTCAGGAAGAAACGGTCATTGATCCTCTTGGTGCAACTCTTGGAATCATTTCTGCAACGATTATGTTTCTAGTTTATCTCTACAATACTCGCCTCAGTAAAAAATCCAACTCCAAAGCACTGAAGACCGCAGCAAAGGACAATCTTTCTGATGCTGTTACCTCACTTGGTACTACTATTGCCATCCTAGCTAGCAGTTTCAATTATCCCATTGTGGATAAACTGGTTGCCATTATCATCACTTTCTTTATCTTGAAAACTGCCTATGATATCTTTATCGAGTCTTCCTTTAGTCTTTCAGATGGTTTTGACGACCGTCTGCTGGAAGACTACCAAAAAGCTATTATGGAAATTCCCAAAATTAGCAAGGTTAAATCACAAAGAGGTCGTACCTACGGCAGCAATATTTACTTGGATATCACTCTTGAAATGAATCCTGACCTGTCGGTTTTTGAGAGTCATGAAATCGCGGATCAGGTTGAGTCTATGCTAGAAGAACGATTTGGTGTTTTTGATACTGATATCCACATCGAACCTGCTCCCATTCCTGAGGATGAAGTTTTAGACAATGTCTATAAAAAATTGCTCATGCGCGAACAATTGATTGATCAGGGAAATCAACTGGAGGAACTCTTGGCTGACGATTTTGTCTATATTCGACAAGATGGAGAACAGATGGATAAAGAGGCTTATAAGGCCGAAAAAGACTTGAATTCAGCTATCAAGGACATCCAAATCACTTCCATCAGCCAGAAGACCAAACTCATCTGCTATGAATTAGATGGCATCGTCCATACCAGTATCTGGCGACGCCACGAAACTTGGCAAAATATCTTTCATCAAGAGACCAAAAAAGAATAGAGAAATCCTGTCCATGAGACGGGATTTTTCTATTCTTCTAGTTATCAAATTCACTTAGGTATTCATAGCGTTCGTATTTTTCAAGGAGTGCTTCGTTTTTATCATCCAGTTCTTTTTGAAGAGTAGCCAGCTTACCAAAGTCGGATCCGTTGGCCTGCATCTCCTCTTCAATAGCAGCGATACGGTTTTCCAAGGCTTCAATATCACCTTCAATACTTGCCCACTCCTGCTTTTCTTGGTAAGTCATGCGTTTCTTGTCTTCACGGACCTTGATCACTTTCTCCTTTTCGGCCTTTTGCACTTGATTGGCCATCTCTGTTTCAAAGGATTTTTCATCAAGATAGTCGGTATAATGACCAAAGAAAGGACGAATCTTGCCATCCTCAAAAGCGAGAATCTTAGTCGCTACCTTATCCAAGAAATAGCGGTCGTGACTAACAGTCAAAACTGGACCAGCAAAGCCTTGCAAGAAATTCTCCAAAACTGTCAAGGTTGCAATATCCAAATCATTGGTTGGCTCGTCTAAAAGAAGAACATTTGGTTTTTCCAAGAGCAATTTGAGAAGATAAAGACGTTTTTTCTCTCCCCCTGACAATTTCTCAATCAAGGTTCCATGCGTCGAACGTGGGAAAAGGAACTGCTCCAGCAACTCAGCGATGGAAGTCGTAGAACCACCACTGGTCTTGACCTCTTCTGCCACTTCCTGCAGGTAATTGATCACTCGCTTGCTTTCATCCAAGTCCTCAATTTGCTGAGAGAAATAGGCGATGCGAACAGTTTTCCCAATCACAACTTGACCTGCTGTCGGCTCAAGACTTCCTGCAATCAGGTTAAGTAGGGTTGATTTTCCAACACCATTGTCCCCAACGATACCGATACGGTCTTTAGCCTGCACCAAAAGATTAAAATCTTGCAAAATAGGCTTGTTTTCATAGGCAAAGGAAACATCCTGAAACTCTATGACTTTCTTACCAATACGACTGGTTTCAAAGTTCATGGTCAAGTCTGTCTCAGCAGTATTGCCTGAAACTTCCTTTTTCAGGTCGTGAAAACGATTGATACGAGCCTGCTGCTTGGTCGCACGCGCCTGCGGTTGTCTACGCATCCAGGCCAATTCTTGCTTATAAAGTTGTTCCTTTTTGTGAAGAAGAGCCGCGTCGCGCTCATCCTGTTCCGCCTTTAGGCGAACATAGTCCTGATAATTGCCCTGATATTCTGTTAAGCCTGCTCGGTCCAACTCGAAAATCCGTGTTGACAAAGCGTCTAGGAAATAACGATCGTGAGTGATAAAGAGAACTGTCTTCTTAGAATTTTTTAAAAAGAGGGTCAGCCACTCAATAGTCGCAATGTCCAGATGGTTGGTCGGCTCATCCAAAAGCAAGAGGTCGTGATTGCCAAGTAAAACTTGCGCCAACTGGACCCGTCTTCTTAGACCACCTGACAATTCCCCAACAGGAGTGGATAAGTCCTGAATACCCAGCTTGCTAAGGACAGTCTTTACCTGACTCTCAATTTCCCAAGCTTGGAGAGAGTCCATTTCTGCCATGACCCGTTCCAAATGCGCCTGCTTGTCCTCACTGTAGTTGAGCATAATCAACTCATACTCACGAATAAGCTGGATTTCCTTTAGTTCACTAGATAGAACCGTATCCAAGACCGTCTTGCTATCATCAAAATCAGGGTCTTGAGTCAAGTAACCAATCTGGTAATCATTCTTAGCTGAAAAAGGACTAACATCCCCATCAAAGCCAGAAACACCAGAAAGGACATCCAAAAGGGTGGTCTTCCCTGTTCCATTGACACCAATTAAACCAATTCTGTCTAGGTCATGGATGATAAAGGAAATATCCTTAAAAACGGTCTTATCACCGACGGATTTACTTAGTTTTTCAACAATAAAATCACTCATTTTTTCTCCCTCAGATAAGCATGGATGGCTTGACGGTCATTTTCCAATTCTCCATCGACAATGGCATACTCAATCTCTGTTAAAATCTCTCCTAAGTCAGGTCCTGGGTGATAGCCATATTCCTTAATCAAAATGCCACCATTAATCTGAATTTCTTTCTTGTCATGAATGGTCAAACTCTGATAGGTTTCTGTGATGGCTTGTGGGTTGACTGGTTTCCCTTGGGCCTGACGAAGATTTTCAGCCTGTAAAAGCAACTCCAAGTCAAAGCGGTAACAATCGCGCTTGCTCAATTCTCCCTTTTCACGCAGAGCCAAAATAGTCAGCAAATCCTGAACTTGCTTGGCAAACTGGCGTGAGGTCTTCCAAGCCTTCAAAAATGGCTGCGCATTTTCAATCTCCAAAGCCCACAAAAGAGCTGCCCAGGCTTGTTCAGAGGATTCAAAGGTGAAATTAGCCTCCAAATCAAACAGTCTGTTGAGCTTGTCTTGGCTAGATGCCATATCAGGGAGATAGTCATAAGCTTGACTCTCAATCATGGAAGCCAAACCCCTTCTCCAAAATGGAGCCAGCAAGAGTTTATCAAACTCGACGAAGGTACGCTCTACAGAAATTTTCTCCAAAAGCGGCGTCAAGGTCTTCATAGCTTTAAATGTTTCTGGCTCAAGTTCAAAGCCAAGGCTGGCCTGAAAACGGAAACCACGCATAATCCGCAGAGCATCTTCGTTAAAACGCTCACTAGCTACTCCAACTGCTCGCAAGACTTGGTTTTCCAAATCCTCTAAACCATGAAACAAGTCAATGATTTCCCCTGTCTCATCCAAGGCAAAGGCGTTGACTGTAAAATCACGGCGCTTAAGGTCTTCTTCCAGTGAACGCACAAAGGAAACCGCGCTGGGTCTACGATAGTCCACATAGACATCTTCTGTCCGAAAAGTAGTCACCTCATACTCCTCGTCCCCATCTAAAACCAAGACGGTTCCATGCTCGATTCCGATATCGGCTGTTCGCGGAAAAATCTGCTTGGTTTCTTCTGGATAAGAAGACGTTGCGATATCCACATCATGGATAGGGCGATTGAGAAGAGCATCTCGAACAGAACCCCCAACAAAATAAGCTTCAAAACCTGCTTCTTTAATTTTTTCTAATACTGGTAAAGCCTTCTGAAATTCAGAAGGCATTTGCGTTAATCTCATAATAAGTGTTCTAATCCATAGACAAGCTCATGACGCTTGACAACTTCTTTAATTCCCAAATTGACCCCTGTCATGAAGGAGCTGCGATCATAGGAGTCATGACGGAGGGTCAATCCTTCTCCCTGATTACCAAAGATGACTTCTTGATGAGCTACCAAGCCTGGTAAACGAACTGAGTGAATCCGCATGCCATCAAAGTCAGCACCACGGGCACCTGCAATCAATTCTTCTTCATCAGGCGCACCTTGCTGAATGGACTCTCGAACTTCTGCCATTAACTCAGCCGTTTTAATAGCTGTTCCACTCGGAGCATCCTTTTTCTTGTCATGATGGAGCTCGATAATCTCCACATTGGGGAAATATTTAGCAGCCTGCCTTGCAAATTGCATAAGCAAGACAGCACCCAAGGCAAAATTTGGAGCGATCAAGCCACCCAAATCTTGGGCACGAGAAAATACTTTTAGCTCTGTAATTTCTTCACTCGTGAAACCAGTCGTTCCAACTACTGGAGCAAAGCCATTTTCAAGAGCAAAACGTGTATTTTCGTAGGCAACAGCTGGAGTTGTAAAATCTACCCAAACATCCGCTTCAAAGCCTGCTAAATCAGCCTTATCCTTGAAAACAGGAATTCCCTGCCATTCTGACTCAGACTCAAAAGGATCCAAAACTGCTACCAAGTCCAAGTCTGGATCAGCCAAGACCATCTGACAAGCAGCTTGACCCATCTTTCCCTTAAAACCAGCAATAATTACTCGAATACTCATCTCTACTCCTGTCTAAGATACAAGGCCTGTAAGAACACAAAGTGAAAATAGGAATTCTGATCAAGAAGTGTCTACTCCTTGGAAGAACTATCTTTTTCACACAGGATCCCAGGCGTGTTCAATTATCAAGATACAAAGGACCTTAGCTGCCCATGAAAAATAGGGAATGACGCTGACTTGCCACGAAAGGCAAGACAGGCATCTTTTTTCAAGAGGCAGGTAGTCCGTGTTCAATTGCTAAGATACAAGGCATCTTGACTAGTCTAAAAGTGCCAACTAAATCACTGGAATATAACCTAGAGCAATACTTCCTGCTCCTAGGTGGGTTCCAATGACACTACCAAATGTAGCTAGTGAAATATCCGTACCCACTCCAGATTCAATCAAGTGGTGACGCAATTCTTCAGCCTTTTCAGGAGCATTCCCATGAATGACAATGACCCGATATTGGCCTGAAGCCGTTGTTTCCTTGATGATTTCAATCAAGCGCTTGGTTGCTTTCTTTTCCGTACGAACTTTTTCGTAAACTTCAATCACACCTTGATCGTTAAAATAAAGGATTGGCTTAATGCTAAGCAAATTGCCCAAAATGGCAGCCCCATTTGAAAGGCGCCCACCTTTTACCAAATGATCCAGGTCATCTACCATGATAAAAGCTGACGTACGGCTGATTTGAATAGCTAGCTTATCCTGAATGATAGCAAAATCATCGCCCTGATCTCGCCAGTTAAAGACGCTTTCAACCATGATGCCTAGGGGAGCGCTTGTAATCAAAGTGTCTGGGAAAGCAATGGTTAAACCTTCATAGTCATCCACCATATACTGAATATTTTGGTAAAAACCTGAAATTCCAGAAGATAGGAACAGCCCCAAGGCATGTGTATAACCTTGTTCTTTGAGCGAAGTTAAGATCTCATCTAACTTGGCAATACTTGGTTGACTGGTCTTAGGCAATTCAGAAGCCTGAGCCATTTTTGGGTAAAATTCCTCAGCAGTCAGATTGATGCCTTCGACATACTCCTCACCATCAATATTGACAGGAATATCCAAGACATACAAATCTTCTCTTTGCAAGGTCTCTGCACTGAGATAGGCAGAAGAATCTGTGATAACAGCTAGTTTCATATTAGAACTCCAAATTGATTCCTGGTAAGTCTAATGCAATTTCAGTTACTTCGTAAGTCAAACGGTTGAGCATATTCAAACATGGACGAGCCAAAGTTTCCACTTCTTCTTGGCTCAATTCACTTGGTTCATTGACAATACGGCCATCGATATGATTTACCTGTGAAATGGTTCCACTGATGACAAACTTATCAAATACAATCATAAATGTCAAGATGACAATCAAGGAAGTCACTTGATTTTCTTGATTATGTTGGAGCAATTGGAAGTTCACATCCACCTTAGTTTCAGGAGCTCCATTTTCATTTTCCCATTCAAAATTACGCGCATCAAAATGATACTGACTAACAAATTCTTGTTCACGTTTAAGATTCATATCTTTCTCCCTCGGCTACAATATTATAAGCTATTGTACCATAATTTTTTATTTTCATCTAGTTTTCTAAGTTTTAGTCCATCCCAATTTCAGCTCGAACTACGTCTGCGATGGTATCAACATAGTAGTCAACTTCTTCTGTGGTAGGCGCTTCTGCCATAACACGCAAGAGGGGCTCTGTTCCACTTGGGCGTACTAAGATACGACCATTCCCTGCCATTTCTTCTTCCATCTTCTCGATGATAGCCTTGATAGCTGGCACTTCCATAGCCTTTTCCTTCACGGCATTTTCCACTCGGATATTGACTAATTTTTGTGGATAGATGGTTACTTCTGCTGCCAACTCTGACAAGCTCTTACCAGTTTCCTTCATGATTTTTGTCAATTGGACAGCGGATAATTGACCATCACCTGTGGTATTGTAGTCCATCAAGATAACGTGCCCAGATTGTTCACCACCGAGGTTGTAGCCTGATTTTCGCATTTCTTCAACAACGTAGCGGTCGCCAACTGCAGTGACTACCTTGTTAATACCTTCGCGATCCAAGGCCTTGTGGAAACCAAGGTTAGACATAACAGTTGTCACAATTGTATTTTGAGCCAATTGTCCTTTTTCAGAAAGGTATTTCCCAATGATGTACATAATCTTGTCACCATCGACGATGTCGCCATTTTCATCAACAGCAATCAAACGGTCACTGTCTCCATCAAAGGCCAAACCAATAGCTGAGCCGCTTTCTTTGACCACTTCTTGAAGGGTTTCTGGGTGGGTTGAACCAACATTAAGGTTGATGTTAAGACCATCTGGTGTTTCCCCTATAACAGTCAACTGAGCACCAAGGTCTGCAAAGATTTGACGGGCACTTGTAGAAGCTGCACCATTAGCTGTATCCAAGGCAACCTTCATTCCTTCAAGAGGAGTTCCAGTTGAAACAAGGTAGCCTTCATACTTACGCAAGCCTTCTGGATAATCTACCAAGGTTCCCAAGCCTTCTGCACTTGGACGAGGAAGAGTGTCTTCCGCAGCATCTAGCAAGGCTTCAATTTCTGCTTCTTTTTCGTCATCTAGTTTGAAGCCATCACCGCCAAAGAACTTGATTCCATTATCAAGGGCTGGGTTGTGGCTAGCAGAAATCATGACACCGGCGCTTGCTCCCTCAGTTTTTACCAAGTAAGCTACTGCTGGTGTCGCCAGAACACCTAGTTTGTATACGTGAATTCCTACAGATAGAAGACCAGCTACCAAGGCAGATTCTAGCATTTCCCCTGAAATACGTGTGTCACGTCCTATAAAGACTTTCGGTGCTTCCGTTTCATGTTGACTAAGAACATAGCCTCCAAAACGTCCTAGCTTAAAAGCTAATTCTGGAGTAAGTTCTACATTAGCTTCTCCACGGACTCCATCAGTCCCAAAATATTTACCCATTTTTATAAAATCCTTTTTTCTATTTTTAATTCGTTTTTGAACTAGTTGCTTTCGTTGACGAAGATGTCTCCGATGAACTGCTTGTAGTTGAATTTGATGTGCTTGAACTTGGTGCTGCTGGTTTTGTAGTTACCTTCATTGTTGTATCAAAGGGAGTGATAACTGTCGGTAAGACAACACCATTGCGGTCGATTGCCTGCAAAGGTACTGAACCACTGTAATTACCTGTTATGTGTTCGCTAGTTGGCAAGACAGCGATAATCTTATCAATTCTATCCAATGTCTCTTGATCACTCGTAATCGACACTTCTTCATCTGACACCGTGACATTTTCAATCTGTACCCGACTATCAATTTGACTAGGGTCAATCTCTGGTACAACCTTTACCTTATCCTTCTGAGCCTTCTTCCCAATCTTGACTGTAATTTTTTGCGGAGTCGCCACAGCGGTCAGCCCATTGGGTAAATCTTCAATGCTCAAAGGAACTTCAATCGTTCCAACACTGGCATCTGTTAGGTCAGCAGTAACCTTGAATTTACGTGTGCTTTCTTGCATTTCACTAGCTAGCGATAGGCGATTTGCACCAGTCAAGACCACTGAGACTTCTGAAGCAAAACCGCTAATAAAATACTCATCACTATTATAGCGTATGTCAATAGGAACATTTGTTACTGTATTCGTATAGGTTTCCGTTTTTACCTGCCTAGCACTGGTACTGTTTTGAAAATTCGTCGCCGTAGCATAGACAAATAAGACACAAGCAAAAAAGAGTGAGGATATGATATATAAACTATTTTTTTTCATGTTTCCATCCTCCTAGCAATCGTTCTTTAAAACTAAGACCCGCTTCCTCTTTTGGAAGTAAGATTTCACGTAATTCTGTTTCAAATTCATCAAGTGTTAGGTTGTGCTTAAAGCTTCCATTATAGGTTATCGAAATTCCTCCCGTTTCCTCTGATACGACAAAAGTCAAGGCATCTGAGACTTCTGATAAACCGATAGCCGCCCGGTGTCTGGTCCCAAATTCCTTGGAAATCCCTGTGTTTTTTGTCAAGGGCAGATAGGCAGACGTCACAGCAATACGTTCTTCTTTGATAATCACCGCACCATCATGTAGGGGAGTGTTGGGAATAAAAATGTTAATGAGAAGTTCTGCAGAAATCTTAGCATCTAAGGGAATTCCTGTCGAAATATACTCCTGCAAGGTACGTACACGCTGAATAGCAACCAAGGCCCCGATTTTACGAGGACTCATGTATTCAACAGACTTAACAAAGGCACGAATCATCTGTTCCTCAGCACTAATAGGGGCATTGGAAAAGAAATCTGTCGCTCTTCCCAAACGTTCCAAACCAGTCCGAATCTCTGGAGAGAAGATAACAACCGCCGCAATAACCCCATAAGTAATAATTTGATTGATTAACCAAGAAATCGTAGTCAAGCCAATCATATTTGCAAGGATTTGAGCTAAAATAAACACCAAAACTCCACGTACCAAAATCATAATCTTGGTTCCTGCAATAGCTTTTGTAAAATGATATAAAATATAAGCAACAATCAAAATATCAATCAGATTGATAGCTATCGTCCATGGACTTGCAAACAAACTGGTCCAATATTGCAGATTGGATAATTGTTGAAAATTCATCCCTGATATCCTCCCTATCAAAACACTTTCGTCCTATTATACCATTTTCTGGCATTTTTTTCCCTATCCTAGTCCATTTTACATTGAGCAAAAATATGATAAAATAAACTGACTAGAAAAAACAAAGGAGAAACTATGTCTCAACTCTATGATATTACCATTGTAGGTGGTGGTCCTGTCGGGCTTTTTGCAGCCTTTTATGCCCACCTACGTCAAGCCAAGGTTCAAATCATTGACTCTCTTCCCCAGCTAGGTGGACAACCTGCTATTCTCTACCCTGAAAAAGAAATCCTAGACGTACCAGGTTTCCCAAACCTGACTGGAGAAGAGTTGACTAACCGATTGATTGAACAGCTAAACAGCTTTGATACCCCTATTCATCTCAACGAAACGGTTCTTGAGATTGAAAAACAAGAAGAGGGCTTTATCATTACAACTTCTAAAGGAAGTCACCTGTCTAAAACTGTTATCATCGCTATGGGTGGCGGTGCCTTCAAACCACGTCCGCTGGAACTAGAAGGCGTTGAGGGCTATGAAAATATCCACTACCACGTTTCCAACATCCAGCAATATGCTGGTAAGAAAGTGACGATTCTTGGTGGAGGAGACTCGGCTGTGGATTGGGCTTTGGCTTTTGAAAAAATCACACCAACTACCCTTGTCCACCGCAGAGATAATTTCCGTGCCTTGGAACACAGTGTCCAAGCCTTACAGGAATCATCTGTGACCATCAAGACACCATTCGTCCCTAGCCAACTCCTTGGAGATGGAAAAACGCTCGATAAACTTGAAATCACAAAAGTCAAATCTGATGAAACCGAAACGATTGACCTAGACCACCTCTTTGTCAACTATGGCTTCAAATCTTCTGTCGGTAACCTTAAAAACTGGGGTCTCGACCTCAATCGTTACAAGATTATTGTCAACAGCAAACAAGAATCTAGCCAAGCAGGTATCTATGCTATCGGTGACTGCTGCTACTATGACGGAAAAATTGACTTGATTGCGACAGGTCTCGGAGAAGCTCCAACTGCTGTCAATAATGCTATCAACTACATTGACCCAGAGCAAAAAGTACAACCAAAACACTCAACCAGTTTATAAAAAAGAACCACGAGTCACATAGGATGCGTGGTTTTATAATTCATCGGCTTTTACAAATACCTTTACATCGTTTTACTATATCTTACAATACCTTTTAAAACAGCTATATTTTGAGCTTTTAAATAAATGTTTTTACATCATTTTACAGAGGTTTACGACACTTTTGCCCCTTTTTTGCCCCCTGTTTTTTTTAAAA
Organism: Streptococcus sp. 10824; assembly: GCF_013276595.1. Classification (NCBI taxonomy): domain Bacteria; kingdom Bacillati; phylum Bacillota; class Bacilli; order Lactobacillales; family Streptococcaceae; genus Streptococcus; species Streptococcus sp. 10824. The sequence goes on along the minus strand of NZ_VMLH01000032.1, from coordinate 47,708 downwards.
AACTTCATCAAAACTCTTGACTTTCTCGGTATACCGTGATATAATATAATCAAGATAAGGAAAGGGGGTGATGAAATTGAACAAAGAAGATTGGCTTAGGTTACTTGAAAAGGCAATAGACAATATTCCTGAAACGGTAACTGCTATCGCAAGTCTAGTGACCGCAATAACGGTCGCAAGGCAAAACAAAAAGCGTAAACCGAAATCCCGTCAAAGAAAAAGGTAAACGCTAAGAGGTTGGGGCGAAAGCCCCTCACACCTCTATTTTATCAAATGAAAAGAGGAAATGCAATGGTCAGCGCAATAGCTATTTTTATAATTGCAATCAATGTATATATTTATCTAAAAAACAAAAAGGACAAATAAGATGAGAAAAGTTATTCAAGAATTGCTAGACAGTTCGATGTCTACATCTACTATTTCGCAAGGTGCTGGAGTTCCATGGACTACTGTTTCTGATCTCAGAAAAGGAAAAACAAGCATGGACAAAATGGCACTTCTCACAGCGGAAAAACTTTATGAATTTGCTACAACTGATAAGCAGTGATTTCGGTCACTGTTTTTTATTTTTAACAAAACACCGTTTTTGACAATAATACACCACGATTTTCTCTCCATATTCTTCATGTAAACGCTTTTTTGAACAATAGGATTGTGATTTTGCTTTCTAATCGTTCAAAATGTGTGTTTTTGTAAAATAAAAAAACCGCAAGCCTGAGCCTGCGGTTGGTGTAATCTATTTTGAAGCCTTTCTATTTAGTCGTAATCAAACCGTCAGGCTCAATTTCAAACTCTGGCTTATCTGCCATTGTTCCGTCTGGTTTGAGGTAGTACCAGCCTGTTCCGTCTGCGGACTGGACGAAGGCGTTTGATACCATGGCACCTTCTTTACCGTCAAGATAATACCAAGTCTCCTTGTACTTGACCCATCCTGTCTTCATAGCACCCTCTACGTCGAAATAATACCACTTGTCAGCGATTTTCTTCCAGCCTGTAGCCATTTCACCTGACTGGTCAAACCAGTACCAGTTGCTGTCTGTGTGCTTCTTCCAGCGGTCTGCAAACATATAGCCTGAGCCGTCAAAGTAGTACCAAGTGCCGTTAATTTTCTCAAACTTATCTTTTGGATAAGAGCCGTCTGAGTGTACATACCAATAGCCAGTATCGTTTTTCTTCCAGCCTGCTTCAATTATCAAGCCGTTTTCAATATCCTGCTTGAACTGTTCACGGCTAATGCCCCATTTGGCTAGATATGGATACGGGTCAACGTGGTCTGAGTTGTTGTTAGGCTGGTTATTCGTACAGTATTCATGCGTCTTGATACCTGCTAGGTCATCTGTATCAAGCGTTTTAGGCAAGCCTGCTTCATCTGCTAGATTGCGTAAGAGTTCGATATACAGACGGTAGTCAGCCATGAACTCTTCTGTAGTTGAATGGCTTTCAATCAATTCAACTGCCGCATAGCTTTCCGCATTCCAACCGCCACCAACGTCCCACATTCCCTTGTTTACAGGGCCTACTTGCATGACACGACCGTTACCAACGACATGAGAGAAGAAGCCAAGCTCAGGGTTCTTTCTGTAGTGGTAGTCCGCCTCGTTCTGAGCTGTTGAGTTACGGTTGCCTGTTGAGTGGGCATGTACTTGTCTATAAGGTTGCACTCCGACTTGTGGCAAGCCTGTACGTAGTCTGCTTGTATCGATATCCATCCCTACTCCCTCCAAGCGTCATTCATCTGCTTCACGGCTGACTCCACAAAGGTGTCCAAGTCCTTGTTCGTCATGCTGATCTTATATTTGGTCAGCTCTGCACGGATTTTAGCGCGAGCCTGTGCCAGTTTTTCATCTCCCTTGTAGCCTGTTTCAGTGGCGACCTGCTCAACTGCATTGACTGCATTTTTAGCTAGGATTTCAGCGATAATAACCGCTTTCTCTCCGCCTTTACGCAAAAGGTAGTCTTTTACTGCTTTTACAATACCGCCTACTGCTACTGCTAAAAAGCCTGTCGCAAAAGCGATAATAAATTCATTAAATTGTGTCATGTGTTGTTTCCTTTCTATTCTCTATAAAACTTAACATTAACGGTACCTATATACTCCCTTAAGTTTGTACCAGTTAGATATATGACTCCTCGGTTATACATATCAGCCTGAATTCTTATTAATTTGCTATTATTGAGTTGTACATATCGTATAGCAGCAACCTTAATATCATTACCTTTAATATCAATATTGTACCCACCCCAGTACTGCCACATTCTTGTGTTTAACACTTCCAATAATAATGACGGTCCACTCGACCACACCAACCTATCGCCAATATAGCGCTTGACAATCTCTCTACTTCCTAACATGATTCTTACTCTATCTCTCATAGCTTCACCTACTTAAAAATATCGTAAATCGTGTGAGGGTCTTTGGTAGTAATAGCATCGTACTGCTCTTGCGTACCGGCCCAATAGTTGAGTGCCTGCGAACCGTTCTGATTGACAATGTTCTGACCTGGAACTCCACTTCGCCCTTGTTCACCATCGTTGACATTATCCAAATGGGTAAAAGCAGAGGCTCTCAATCCTCTGTAATTCACTTCAATGCGAACTTCAAACCAACCACCAGAACGCTGAGAAGCACTCCATGTGCCAAATTTTCCTGCTGAATCAGGGGTCTGATTTCTCAAAGAACGCCAGTTTGTATAGCCAAAACCACGGTAGTAATAATCAAGAGTATAGCCGCTCGTGACTGCTTCGCCATCGTAGAATACATCCGCAAACAAATTCAATCGGCTAGTAGAGCCATTCTTATAAGAACCCTCAATACGAACGCTGGCATTCAAACTATGCCCATTATCCCCTTTTAAGCTATCCCGTTGAGTCGGTGTCAGCGTATCGAATGATGGACGATTTTCTAAGGCGGAAATCCTAGCCTTGATGGGGATATCATTGTACAACTCCCATTTTTGGGCATAAGTAGACAAGTCTTGGTGGGAGGTCAAGTAGCCTTTCTCTTCCAGCTCCGCTTTTGTAACGAGGGTTTCTGGATGGACTTTCGGTCTACTCTCAAGGGTGTCCAGTCTTTTCTTAACCTCCCTATCCTTTAGCTCTGAGTCTTCTTTGATAGCCTTGACATCCTCACCGATTGCTCTTGCTAGATTTTCAAGGTTACTCATAGCACTCACGCTTTCGCTGCGTTATAGGTTGCGACCAAGTCAACATTGGCAATCTGGTCTACACGTCCGCTGACTTCAGTTACTTTGCCAAGAAGTGCGCTATTTTCATCTTGTCCCATACTTGTGATTTTTTCCGCGATTTCTTTCAGTGTGTCCAAATTCTCAGGCGTTCCTTCACCCAAGATTTCAGCCTTGACCTCTGATTTAGCTTGAGAGATTGCTTGGTTCATGTCAGACGTGCTGACTTTCGTTTTCAGCTCTTCGTTTACCTTTTTGTTATCTTCCCCCACTGCCTGCGCAAATGCTGTTAATTTTGTAGTATCCATTTTGTGTTACACCTTTCCTAAATTGTAATAAAAGAGTAGGTCTGGCAATTCCTGACCTACTAGGCTCTCGCCTACAGTTCTACCTGCAAGCTGTTTTTTTACTTCTTCTGCGATATCCAGCTCTTTTAAAGCATGGACTTCCTCTGTGACCAATTCTTTATCTGAGGCCACTATCTTGATATGGACAGATTTATCACTGGGGAAAACATAGCCTCCAGCCGTGATTTCCAAGCGATAACTCCCAATGGGCAAGATAGCGTCCAGATGAAAACTCACACCTTGACCGGTAACGGTTACCTGCTTCTTCCACTGGTAGCCCTCCTTGGTCAGACTGATCAGTGCCTCCTTCCCTTCCAGAGAGGAGATGACTTGGTAATCTTCGTCTAAGAGGGCAAAACCAAAGGTGGAAGCCAAGTCCCCTTGCTTAATCAGGTGCCCACCGTCAATTTGCCGCAAATTGGTCATATTGAGATTACAGACCATTCTGCACCTCTTTCTTTACTGTTTACTTTGTATCAAGGTTTTCAGTTCTCTCACATCTTCACCTAGCGATTTGACCTGTTCAGCCAGCACCAGAATAGCCTTATTTTGTTCGTCATGGTTATCCAATCTTTTGTTAGCCGACATTCGAAATTCGCGTAAGTTCTCAATGTCTTTTTCTATGGCTGTCATGCGATTTTCCTGCTTGGTTGCCCTGTCCTTCATGGAAAAGTACAAGACAACCACAGGAATCAGAGAAAAGAGAAACCGAATCAATAAGTGCTCAATCTCTGTCATAAACACCTCGCTAGTTTGCCAGATGGCTCAAACCACGTCGCTTCAATTCCTTGCGCACACGGTCTTTCCAGCGTTTATGTACCCATGAAAAGTCAACTGCTCCACGTTCCAGTAGGTTGATGTACATGTCGATTTTGGCTTGGTCTAGTGTAATCTTACTCATTGCTGCTACCTCCATTGTCTTCACTAGGGCTCTCTTGGTTTGTCGTTTCAGAAATGTCATCTTCTTTCTCGCTTTCTTTCTTATCTTCTACCGCTGGGGTTGGTTGTGCTTCTTCAGCTTGGTTTTCTGTGTCCGTAACCTGAGGGGTGTCCTCGTCGGTCTCCTCCTGGTCAGACTCTCCTTGAGCTTCCAGCTCCTCCAATCGCGCTAAGATATCCTCAATATCCTGAGCATTCTGGAGATTGACCTTCTGCATGCCATCCATGAGCTGGTTGGCTCTCTCCAGCGCTTCCGTCGTCTTAGCCAGTTGTTCTTGGTTCTTGACAATGGCGCTAGTCGGGTCCAGTTCAGTGCGAACCAATTCCAAAACCGCTTGGATAAGGGCGTCCTCACTATCCTGTGTGTGGTCACCTGGCAATTCGCACTGCTCATAAGAATAGCGCCCCTTGTTTTCCATCTTGATTGCGACAACTGTTACATTTTCCCCACCTTTCAAGTAGGGATTAATTGCTACTTCGTAATTCATTCCTTATTTCCTTTCATTTTCGCTTGCGTTTCGTCAAAAAGTTCTTTAAGCGCTGGGTCATATTCCAGCACCGCCTTAAAGGCCTGTAATTCAGCCAAAGCCAGCCTATGGTGTACATTTAAATGCGCATAGTTCAATTCGATATCAGCCAAACGGTCGACGAGTGACTCAGCGACTAGCTTGTCGATTGTGTGATTATCCATGTCTGTTCTCCATTTTTTCTATTTTTTGATTTAATTCTTGAATGGCCTTGATTAAGTAAGGCACCAATTCAAATGTGCGATATGAATATGCACCGTCAGGATTCTCATAGAATGCTTCAGGGGCATATTTCTGGACATCCTGAGCCATGATACCACATGAGATATCCTCAATTTGGCCATCGTATTCTTTACGATAGCTGTAAGTCTTCAGCTTTTCGATGACATCTAGACCAGATACTTGACTGTCTTGAATATTTGATTTATAGCGACGGTCTGAGATTCTTTTATTCATCTCAATCCAGTCGCTACCTCCGTTACCTTGTCTATTCAAATATAGCCAGGTACCTCCTTGTGAAGTATCTTTCCATAATTTATTATATATAGGTGAGTAAAGCCACTCACCGCCACTATAAGTGATACGACCAGACACCCTCAAACTACCATTTATCACTGCTCCATTTGAAAACGACGGTTGACTATAAAAATTCACTCTTGATCTATCCGAAAAGTCAACCCTACCGTGGAAATTTGCTCCGTTTCGGCAATGCATGTTTCCTAACGTTGTCACATACCAAGCATTGGGGCCAGGACTGTTCCAATTGTAACCCCAGTTCGCCCAAAATGCGGTATTTTCGCCATTGTAGCTTCCGCCTTCGCCGTTTCCCATGCCGACCGAGAATTGGTTGACACCAGAAATCCAGCGACCTCTTCCTTGAGCAAAACGACCAATTGTAAACCCTCCTATTTGACCCTGATAAGCTTCTAAGAAAGTCGAGCGATTCACAACTGATTCAATCTTAGTCGCAAAGATACGTTTAGAAGTTAGTTCTCCAATAAAGGCGTCGTTGGCAATAAGTTTTCGAATAAAGGCATAATCAAACTTTACCTTATCAGCTGTGACCGCTTCGGCAGCTAAAACAGCTGTCGTTACTGAACCTGATTCAAAATTAGCTGTCTTCAACTTATCAACCATGGCAGACTTGATGACTGCTCTGTCAATCAGGGTCTCGCCTGTTATATGGGTTAATTTCCCAACAAAGCGGTTATGTCCATTGGCTCCTAGATTGATACCCGAAATCAAATCACCTGCACTGTTGATGTTTTGAACCAACCAGGAGCCAGCTAGTTGAGTCATTTTTGTTTGCGTTGCTTCAAGCTTCTTATTCGCATCTGCGACTGCATCTTCTGGATGTGGTTGCCATGTTCTAGGTTTATAACCTTTGTACAAGTCAACTTCTGTAATATACAAATCAGCTGTTCCTGATGATGAGCCATTGTTCTCAAAACGAATGTAAGCATTATCCATTTCTCCGGAATTAAAAGTTACTGAGACATCTTCGCATCTAGAGGTAGATAGTTTCTTGCTGCTAACAACTTTCTTAAAGATTGTGAATCCATCGCTCTCGCCTGCTCTTCGTCCCAAAATATAAACATCATAGCTTGCTAGAGCACTGTTGTTAAATCCTCTAAAATTCAGTACATAGTCAGTATTTCGTTCAAGATTAAAACGGTGACTAGACAAAAAGTTTTTGTTTTTAGTTGCATTGCTTAAACGCATAAGGTCTTTCTGCCCGTTGTGATAAAAGCTATGCTTAACCAATCTTCCTAAATTTTGAGTTGAGACCCATTTATTCGTATCATTTTTAAAATCACTATTCTTAATGAGGTTAGGGCCGCTTACACTATATTTCCCAACCTCAACCTGAAACAGTTGATTGGTCATAGCCATGCGAGCAACCTTATCCGCAATTCCATTTTCAGTATTGCCCAAAATCCGCTCGTAAAGTTCACTGGTTTCCTTAACACGCTGGAAGTCAGTAGTCTCTACCTTACCTGCCAGTTGATGGGATAGGTTCGCAATGTTCCTGGTCATATCCTGCTTATAAGTTGTTATTTGGCTTGAAATATCCCTAAATGTCCCGTCGGCAGATTGACGATAGCTAGCTATTTGGCTAGTTATTTCTCTATTCGCACTCGTTTTAACTCCTTCAATTCTCCGATGAATCCCCTCCACGTCTTCTTGATAGCTTGATTTCCCTACATAATCTCTGGATATCTGCTCACGAACTGCTCTTGCTTGTCTCGCGCTCTCCTCACGAGTATAGCGCTGTAAGCTTTCCTGTCTTTGACCATCTTGAGTAACATAGGCCTGAACAGCCGACAAATCCGTTCGCAATTCCTGCGCTGTTCGCTCAAAGCTAGCCTTAGCTTGTGTGATGAGACCATTGGTGTCTTCAAGCGCTGGACTCCAGTCTGTCGCTAGGGTACCTTTTTCAAGTTTAATCCTACGAATGAAAAGAGTTCCTTCGTATCCTAAATCTGAATTGAATAGGATCATCTGTAGCTTGGATTCAGAGGGCGCATCCTCTTTAAAAAATACCGGACCTGTAAGCCTAAATCGCTGCCACTCCCTAGTCGCAGTGGACTTTTTTTGTCCCTCTATACCAAAGCCATTCCCACCATTATGCATCATGTGGAAAGGAAAAGAACCATCAACTTCATCGAGTTTATAATCAAACGAGAGAGTCCAAGTTGTCCCAATATCGGACTTTGAAAGATAGGGATCTAGATTATCAAACACAAAACCAAAACGAGACTGTTGAATTTTCTCGGAATCACGATAATAGTTCCGACCACCAACTTGCATATTTGAAAATTCTTCTCGCAATTTTCCAGCTTCAGCCACAACTAAGGTCTTATCTGCCTTGTCCTTGGTTGCGTTCAGGATTTCCTGGCGGATAGAGCCAGCTCGCACCTCAAATTCAGCCGTACTAAGCTTCTGATTTAGTTGGCTCTGGGTATCTCTTTCTAACCTCCTCACAGACTGCCTAATATTCTCAGCAGTACGTTGAGGGAGCTGATATCCGCTTTGGTTCTGAGACCTTCAGTCAAACGCCTCACTCCAGCATCAAGCGCATCAGCGCGCTGATTAAAACGAGAGGTCATTGTTGAAATACGAGTAGAGCTCTCTTCTTGTATACGGTCTATCTGACTCGTCAGAGTCTCTGCTGTTTGCCTGACTTCTGATTTGTTAGCTTTCCCTTCCATTCTGTTCGTCAGTGCAGTTAGCCTGCCTTTAGTCGTCTCTTCATATCTTGCCTGAGAGCTTCTGACTCCAGCCAAGTCATTCTTTATCTGACCGAGAGCTTGAACTTGTTTGGAAATGTCAGTTTTAAGTTGCCTTTGCTTGGAGCTTATATCATTGGTAACTGTCTGCTTTAGAAGATTCAAATCACCCGACAAAGCCGTCTGAGCACTCCTAGTCTGCGACTTAAACGCTTCAAGTCTAGCAACAGAATCCAGCCCAATCCGCTTGGCTTCCTGAGCAAGAGAGCTACTTGCGCCAGCTTGTTTCAAAGCTTCCTCAGCCTTGCGCCTTGATTCTCGTAAAGGTTCATCATGAAAGCTATTGAAACGCTGATTGATAGTGTCAGACACTTCTTGCTTGACTTCTTCCGCCTTAGCCTTGGCAAGTTCGATGGCATCCGTGATAGCTTTCTCACGCTTAGTAAATTCAGCGTCAAAGGCTGCGTCTGCTGCTTCTATCTGCGCTTGGATTTTGGCTTCAATGCCATCTTGTTGCTTAATCTGCTTGGTAATCGTACCCTCGTAAGAATACTGCGTATCATTTCCAGCTTTACTATCTGCGCTGATACGACCTCTTAGACCACCTTTGAAAGTAAAGCTCTGACTTAAGACAGGAACTTTAAAGGTTTCTTTCTTGTTGGTCTGAATGGTTACCCACTGCCCAACCTCAAGCAGTAAATGCCCTTGGTAGTTGAGATTATACGGATAGTAAGTCAGGTTTTTCAGCTTGTAATACAGGTCATTTAAAGCGCTCTGGGTCATGAAGACATTGTCTAGTTCCAAAGACCGACCTGTCTTCATACCAACCGTAAGAGGCTTCTTATCTGTCTTACAAGTAATACCAGCTATCTGATACTCAATCTCACTCTTGGTTAAACCATGTAGGAAGTAACTGTCTGCGTTTATCGTGATATTTGACTCAGTTAAATCACGGATTTCCATCTTCCCTTCTCGGTTGAAGAAACAAGACATCCCTATCATCTGAGTCATAGCGCTCAGCATATCCCTAAATGAAAGTTTCTTTCCTTCAGGAACTTGCTCGACATGGTAACGCATCGCGCTGATTCCGAAATAGTCATTCGCTAACTCAATGCCTGTTTTCAGGCAGATTTCCTGAATAACCTCTCGTACTTCAGCTGGGAAATGCAAATCTGTCACATACTCACGATTGAGCTTAAACATACCATCCATAAGTTCAAGTGTGGTTGTGTTGCGGTTTCGGTCAATCTCAATATCGTTGATGAAGTATTCCCCCATCTTGACCCACTGGTAGGTATCCCCAACCAGTAGACCAATCTCAGGGTGCAGGGTATCCAGCTTATTGAACGTGGTAATGATACTGGTAAAGGTAATTTTACCGCTACCAGCGCAGGTTCCACCAGGCTTATAAGTATCGCCCTTGATGTAGCCATACTCAAAACTAGCCTCTTTGATATCCCGTGAAGTATAATCACCAACACGAATAGCCAGCGTCCTTTCCTTGGCAAACATGGCTCTGTCAAATTGTCGTCTAGTTAAAGCGTCCATTTTCTTACCTCTCTACCAGATTAAATTTAGCGCCAGACCAAGGTTTAAACTTCTCAGTAAAGGTATAGCTAGGAGCTGTCCTATCACCGACATAGAAAGTCTTTGTGACTTGGCCATCCATGGGGTCTGGATAAGACACCTCAAAAAATTCAGATGATACAGCATGTAAAAGCTGACTTAATTCTCCCTGAGTCATCATACCCCATTCACAGTCTAGTTTGCGTTTGGTCGTGATACGGTCACGCACCATGTCGCCATTGGCATTACGCCCTGTCTCTCCATCGATATCTTGAATACCGACTTGAAAAGATTTGGGAGGCTTCACAGCCACCCCATTGGTTGTCAATTGTGCCATTTAACCTCCTAAATCTTGAGCAAGGTTTGACCTGCTCGTTCATGTTCCTTGTTAATTTCTTGGATGGCTACCCGTCCGAACTCATGGCCTGCGATTTGAATAACGATGTCGCCGTCGCCAGAAAATCCACCTTGTGGACCAACACCAGCCATGGCATTTACTACCGCACTGCTGACTACTCGCCCAAGTGTTTGGATAAATCCTGTATTTTCAAGTGGTACGACCGCCTCTTTACCTGCTTCACCAATCATGGCAATAGTTGGACTATCAACGATACCACCACGGGCAAGACGAGGAAGGCTAACTGTGCTTACACTTCCAATCCATCCCAGACCAGGTAAGTTTCTGACAACATCTAAAACACCATTAATCATGCCGATGAAGCCATTGACCACATTTTCAATCGTTCCAAGAACCGCATTGACTGCGCTCTTAAACGCTCCACCTACTGCCTCGCCGACCATCTGACCAGCATTAACGAAGATACTTTTGACAGTATCCCAAACGCCTTTAAAGAAGTCGCCAATAGAGCTAAAGGCATTTTTAACAGCGTCAAAAGCTTTTCCGAATATATCGCCAAACCAGCTTGCTACTTTGGAAAGTGCACTTGTAACATCGTTCCATCTCTCGCCAAACCAAGAACCTAGTTTGCTAAAGATGTTTGTTAAGCCAGTCCATGCTTTTTGGAACATATCCGTAAACCATGCCCCGATATTAGCTAAAGCACTAGTCACATCCGCCCAACGTTGTCCGAACCATGAGCCGATTGGTGTGAAGATATTAACGATAGCGTCCCACGCACCTTGGAATACACCAGAGAACCACTCTCCGATGCCAGAGAAGATGTTTACAATAGCATCCCATCCTTGCTGGAACTTCTCGCCAAACCATTGACCTATTGGCTCAAAGATTTCTTGTAGCTTCGTCCATAGACCGCTGAAAAATTCGCCAATCGCTTGACAAATACCACTGATAAAATCACATAGTCCTTGCCATGCTGTTTTAGCAAACTCAACAACAGTGTCCCAATTTTGGTAGAGCAAGACACCAATAGCAATTAAGGCTGCGATTGCTGCAATAACTAAGGTTATTGGACTTGTCAAAACTGCTAACGCTGCATTAAAAGCCCATGTTGCAGCTGTAGCGACTCCTGCTGCCACAGAATGTGCAAATTCCGCCGCGGTTGCTAATCCCATTTTCGCTGTATGAGCAGTCCATGCTAGAGCTGATTTACCAAGTTCTAAAGCAGTTTTCCCTAGCTGTGCAATTGTTTTACCTGAATTGACAACAAAATCTTTTGCGTACAACGCATTCAAATAGATGGTTTCTCCGAAGCTGACCAATTTATCAAATGTCAAAGCTTTCAAAGCTAGTCCAAGATTTTTAATTCCGCTAACAATAAAGGAAACCTTACTACTTAATAATTCGAATGCTCCTGCAAGTCCCCCGGCTTGTTCAGCCCATGATAAGAAATTAATTGTTTGCCAAGCTGTTATCAAAGCCAAGATAGGTTCTTTGTTTTCTTTACACCAGTCAGAAAAAACGGTGAAACCATCTGCCACTAACTTAATAGCATCCGCCAATAGTCCCAAAGTGGCTAAAAGGCCACCTCCCAATAAATCTGAAATTCCTTCAATACTAACACCGAATACTCCTGATAAAAACTCAGCAAAAGGTTGCCAAGAATTCTCCCAAAGTATTTGAATAATATCAATTAGCCCATTAAAAGCATTAGCAATAGAGTTAATAGCAGGGACTACATGTTCATCATAAACACGACTTAAGCCATCGCCAAATTTGTTAACAGACCTTTCAATGCTCTCAAATACAGGCGCAACAGTATCTAATAAACTTTGGAAGACTGATGAAATTTTAGGAGCGCTTGTCACAACGACTTTTTCAAAACCTTTAAACAAACTTCCTGCTAATTTGCTACCGACTTCAACAATGGTAGATGTCAAGCTTAATAGAGTTGACACAATAGCACTACCTATACGAACCGCACCGGTTGAGGTAATGACGTCGTAGAAAGCACTAGAAAATGCCTGAGCGATGTTTCCTACTGCCTCTGCAATGTTACCAATATTATCAAACAAAGCAACTAGCGCCCTGGTAATGCGTTCCTTTTGCCTTCCAAGACCATTTGCAATACTTTCAGCGAGGAAAACACCGATACCTAGCCCGATAGTAGCTATTGAGCCTGTCACTTGCCCTAAAGCATAAGCGATTTTCTCAGCCATGCGATTAAAGGCATTCACAACCCTTGGGTCAGTGGCGATTTCTCCCATTGTCTTAGCTATTTGGTCTAAGGCGGTCTTAATGCGTTCAATACCTTCTGGCCTAAATGCTGCATCAAAACCTTTTTTGAAGAGGTCAAACAACCCTTTAAGCTTGTCTCCTAGCCCGTCAAAAATGCTCTTGAACTGGTTACCCATGTCGGTCAACTCGACTTCTGGCAAGATGTCTTTGAAAGGTCCGCCACCGCCTCCCTTTCCTTTACCACCTTTGCCACCACCTCCACCGCCAGAACCGCCTGCATCATCGTCTTTTGGTTTTTGTAAGATATTAATCTCGTCAAATCCCAAAAGACCTAGCAACTCTTTAGCAGCTTTCTTAGCGTTTTTGGCTGAGTCTCCAAGATTATCAGCAAGTCCTCCTGCTGAATCTCCAGCGTCGTCCACTGCATCAGCAAGGTCTCCTGCTCCGCCTGCAGCGTCTTTCATGGCGTTACCCATGTCTCCAACTGCACCACCAACACCATCTTTTACCGTAGCTTTCTTGTTGAACATCAAAGCGATAAACTCAGCGAGTTTAGCAGTAACATTCTTTAAGACCATGGCAAAAGAGTTCAAGACAGGCATAATGGCATTGATAATCGGCAACATAGAGTTACCAAGGTTCAATGCAGCGTCCTTCATCAGAGACTTAAATAGACTAATACGTCCATTTACAGAATTGGACAAGGTATTCCCATACTTTGCCGTAGCCTGTTCCAGGATAGCCATAAGGCGGATTTGTTGCTGGGTTTGGTAGTCCAACTGTTGCCAGCTTTGTCCGTTTGCAAAACGTTTAAAGGCTTCAGTAGACTCAATCATAGCCACATTGACGTTGATTCCTAGGTCTTCTCAATAATGTTATCGCATGGCTTTTTATCCATACTTCTTACAATTTCTTGTAAGTTCGGCATATATTTTCACCTACAACCGAATTGTCTAGGTGCTCACCACTCGTGGGGATATTTTATTCTATACTTTTTGACAAAACAAAAAGCACAGGTTCAATCCCTATGCTCTACGGTGACCAAGCCTTTTTAATTGCTTAGTTTACCTCGGTATCGTCATGTTTTAATTACTTAAAATTTAGAGTTTTACCGATTTTGGTAAGTTCTTAATCCGCCTATTTCTAAGCGGTGCGACAAAAGTCTATCGCTTCCGTATTCCCTAGCAAACCTGAGCGAATCCGCTCCATAACGTCTGTAATCGTGCGCCCAGAACCTTCAGCAACAACTGCCGACGTCTGCAACATCTTAGCAGTATAAGCGCTTAGCTTGTTGGTGTCTTTGATAAATCCAGAAAATAAGTTTGAGTAGACTGCACCATAGTTAGTAGCCTCGCCCACACCCATATTCATGGCATTAGCGTTATCGTTAACCCATTTTAAGAAAGATTGCGAACTCTCACCCATCTGTCGCTTAATTTGGTTCATAGACGCTGATACTTCAAGAGCTGTCTGCGTTGAATACATCCCAACATCAAGCAATTTCTTACCAAGGATTGCAAAACCAGCAAACTTAGCCAGCTTACCAAACGTACTACCGATTGAATTCGACTGTTCACGAACTTTGGCAGTGGCATTTTTCACTTGGTCAGATGTTCCCTTGACCTGATTCTCGACTTCTTTCATCTTCTTCCTGAAAGGCGCTATCTCAGCGTCAATCATGACTTTCAATTCGTCAAGAGTTGCCATTCATTTCCTCCTTCCTTTTGCGATTGTGTCTTTCTGCAAAATCACGCATCCGTTCCTTATGCAACAAAAGCGCTTGTCTCTGTCGTTCCTGTTCTACTGCTTGTTGTTCTTCTACAAACAACTCAGGCGCATATTCCCAGAACTCAAAGACCTTGGCATCTTTGGATAACAATAAAGAAACGTGATTGGAAATCATCTGCGAAAGTCTGTACGAGTCAATAATCTTCTCTTTACGCTCTTGGATTTTGACACGGTTGTAGCTTTCAATCATTTCCCTGATTTCAAGCACCGTTAAATCCCAAAAATCAAGAGGCTTACCCCCGATGTCCAAAAACATAGGATAAAGCCTCTCAATAATCTGCGTTACCGTTAAGATTACTCGACTACTGTCATTTTCTTCTTGGAAATTTTCTTGTCCTTGCTTCCTCGTGGAGTAAAACCCGACACTTCAAAGAGTGGCATTAAAACCTCTGTCATGAAGGTTGTTTGGTCTCCACCATTATCCACGTATTCATCGTATAGATCGTAGACATCCTCAAGAGAATACCCATTCTCATACTTTTGCAAAGCTCCATGAATCAAGAGCAATACAACTTTTAAAGGAGGCAAAGGAAACTCTTCGCCAGCTTCAGGCATGAAGATTTTCAGTAAGTTCATACCGATTTTTTCTTCAACTTTTGCTGCTTGATGAGATGAAAGTCGTAGTTTTAACTCTTTCTCATCGCTAATCTTCCAAATTGAGTAAGGTAACGCCATTTAATTAACCTCCAAGACCGTCTGTAAATTCCAATTCTGACTGCAATGCAATCTTAAGTGTGAACTCGATAACGGCATTGACACCGCCACCGCCCAGTTTAACAGATACTTGGCCTTCAAAATTGACCTTAGTACCGTCTGGATAAGCTTGTTCAAAGTAGAGTTTCTTCTTGTCGTCTGCTGCCTTACGCAATACACGGTAAGGAGCAGTTTCGCTTGAATTGTTATAAGAGAACTTGTATTCCAATTCCCCTGCATCACCAATACCAAATTCGTACTTCTTAACTTTATCTTCAAGAGTAGTGTTCTCTACTTTTTCAGGTTCGATACCAAACTCTGGTACTTCTTTCAATCCAACAAGCTTAGTATAGCTACCTTTGGTTTCGCTATAAGAAAGCGTAATTCCGTTTGCTAACATGTTTAATTCTCCATTCTAAATTGAAAAACAAGCTCTGAGTGTAAGTCAACAACCCCTTCAAAACGCATGACCTTATGTCTCAAATGGGACGGGTCTGGCACGTCTTGGCAGTCGGTTCTTCGTAAACCTAAAGACTCAAAAATCTGATTGATTTTAACAGCTAACTCACTAGTGCTTGTATCATCAAAGATATCCACCTTGTAGCGGATAGAGGATTTTTGTTCCTGGTCATCAAACCAATCACCCGGCTTGTTTTGTTCTTCCAAAAAAATAACGACTGGAAAAGTCTCCCAATCGCTAGGATACGTATCAGTCACATTATCTGCAACCTTTTGCAATTCTTTATAAATAACAGGCTTGATATTAATCATTTTATTTGTTCTCTTATCTTTCTACGGACATAATCCGAAATATTCTTAGACACACGCTCTTGATTGTCTCTCAAAGCTGGATAAAGATAAGGCTGAGCAGGTTGACCATACATCTTGTAGAACTCCCCAATCTTTTGAAAGTGGTAAGGCCCTACATTGATTTGGTCTTCATGCACATACCACGGACTAGAGCGATAAGTCACGCTGACTTCTGGAGAGATACCAGAATGGCTAGCCTGACCCTTGGGTCCTGTTCCAAACTCAACATAAGGAGCATAGTGTAGATTTGTGTAAACCTCACCTATAGCCTTATCTCCGTCCATTTTAACCCTAGTCTTGATACTGTTTCTAAGTTCTCCATTGTTGCCTGGTGCTAGTCTTTTAGCATCGGCTTGGACAACCTTTATAGCAGCATTGTGTACCGCACGTAAAACGATATCCTCGCCAGCTTTTTTACTAGCTAATCGTCTACATTTAGCTATGAGCCTATCTGCCCCTCGTAGCTCTGACACGCTCTAACTCCAAAACTTGATGATATGTGTAGACCTTTTTAGAGATAACCCTGTGAGTCACTTCCGTCGGGCTATCGATACACACACCATCTTTCACTTTGATAGTAGCTGACTTGTTGGCATTTGCGTTCAAAATGTCGTTGACACGCTCACCATACAATTCAGATTGTAGTTTACTACCAGCTGGCCGCAATTCAAGGCGGACTGTCTCAGCTTCCTTGGCATACCCTTCTTTTGCGACACCTTCCTCTGTGACAGTCTTTTCAAACCGTCGCATTGGATAAGGTTTCAGTCTACTCTGCTTCAAAAACATGGCCTGCCACCCTTGCTAATCTGTGCATGCGTATACGCTGTAAAAGACCCGTAGACAGGCCGTTTTCTCCGTAGACTACTGCTATACCACCCTCGGTTCTGGAATGCTCTCCTTCCGCTCCTGAGCGATTGTGGAGCTCGATAGCGACCTCAGGTATTAAGAGGCTTAAAGCAGGTGTCAAAGATGTGCGGTTAGTCTCTGATAAGATAAGATTTGTAGCCCTCGTTTGGAGCAACATGAGAAGCTGAGTATCTTCTTCGCCTGTCATTTTCTTCAGCAACTCTATAGACATATCAATCCTCTTCTAAAAACTCAGGCTCAGGGAGAATTTCCTCAAGAACGTCTGAGATAGCGACACCATTGCTGGCGAAATTATCTGCCAGCTCGGCATAGCGCTCCTCAGTAATCTCAAGTTCCTCTCCTGCCAGTCGTTTCACATTTAATTCCCAGTCATAGAAATCTTGTTTGATTTTAAATTTCACTTTTTAAATCCTCCAACACCTCTACAATTTCAGCTTTTGATAACTTATAGGCACCAGTTATGCCAGCTTCTTTAGCTAGATTCTTCAACTCTTCTAAAGTCTTATTTTCTAAATCAGAATACTGGCCAGCTTGCTCCTCTTGGATATAATGACGTCGTAGCAATAAGCTCATATCATCACCTCTTACTCACCGAATTTTACAACTCGTGTAGGGTCGTATAGGTAAACACCGTAGTGTTCATCACCAGTGATGACTGTTGTCTTTTTAAGGATGTCACGGTCTGTTTCGATAGCCACATCACGTTTTAGCAAGATGACAAAAGCTCCATATTTATTGGCATCATCTGTCTGAGTTTGACTAGGAGAGACTTTGACGATAAAGCCTTTACCTTCATCAACTTTTTTAGAGCGTACAATTTGCACACCAGCTGCTTCACCGAACGTTCCGGATACAACCATATCTGCGCCAAGCTCTGAACCTTTAGTCCATTCTTTTGCTACGTCAGTTTTTAGCTTGATAGCATCTTTAGGGTTGATGATAGCAACATATCGCGCATCTTCTTCGTCCTCAAAAATCTCAAGAGCTTTATCAATAGTCGCTAGAGTTGTTGGAGCCTCTGCAACGTGCTGTGTTGCAGTCTGAGCCACCGCTACCAAATCATCATCAATCTTGTTAGCAATAGCCAAACCAAGCTGGTAAGTGGCTTGACCTAGTGGGTCACCAAGACCTGACAAAAGAGCTTCATCGGTAATTTCATAACCTTTAGCAGCCTTTTTGATGGTCATAGTAGTCTTTTTAGTAGTCAATTTGTCTGGAGAAATAGCTTGACCTTCTCCAACCTCAGTCGCATCTCCTGCGTACTCCCATGCTGGAACTGTTAGAGTGTTCCCTGGTTGTCCTTGGAGTGCTGTTTCCACATAAGCAAGTGGAGTAAATTTAATCAATTTAGGTAGTTTAGCGGAAACCATGTCCGCCATCACTTCTGGGTTAACCATAGTGGCTAGTTTAGTTTGTCCTGCTGTCATTTATTTTAACCTTTCAATTTCTTATAGAGTTCTGGGTTCTTTTGATAGAGTTCATTTCGACTCTGATAACCCATGCGAGCAAATTCTTCTTTTGTGATACCGTCACTATCGACTGGTGCTTGCTTCATTGGAGCTCCGCCTTTTAGCTTTTCTTGTACGCCTTTTTGCACGGCTTGTTCCCATGATTTCTGTAATACAGCGACAGATTGAGATACCGTCTCTGCGCTTGTCAAATCAACTACATTCACTAACTCAACAGGTAAGTCACGTTCACTTAGCATTGCTTTAGCCTCTGCGGTCAATTCCTTACGAGCAATAGCCTTTTCACGGTCAGCTAGTTCTTGCTCACGCTGATCCAACTGATATTTCTGTTTTTCATCAGCGTTCATCTTAGCAAGCTTCTTAGCTTCGTTTTCCTTGGCTTCTTGCTCTGACTTCCACTTGGCAAACTTCTTATCGATGATAGCATCGACATCTGCGTCCGTGTACTTCTTCTCGTCTTGCGGTTGTTGTGCAGGTTCTGCAGGTACCTTTTGTTCTTCAACCGTTTCGACTGTTTGTGTTTCTTCGTTCATTGCGAACCTCCTATTTTTAAAGTCGTCCCCGACTGTAATTTCCATAGCTTTTAGTGTCTTCAATGCTTGGACAATATTAAAACCGTACGGGATTCCATACGGTTAGGGCATAAGAAAACCGCCTCGATTTCGATGCGGTTTATAGTGGTTTATTGCAACAAAAAAGCGCCTAGATTACTATCTAAACGCAAGATAGGCAGGACTGTCGGGGCTCCTGCATTTCTCGACCCACTATAAGTGGCGCGTTGGTGACAGATTCTCAACCTCTATCTTTACCAAAAGTATAGCACTATTTTTCCTTTTTGTAAAGCGTCAACATATTTTTTCCATTCTTTTTAACTTGACGAATCCCCACCTTGTTAAAGTGAATGACTAGCATTTCATCTCGTGGCACCATCACCGCTTCCATAATGACCTTATCTTTGTTAGGTATTTTTACATATGAAATAATTGATTTTTCAACCCTCTCTGAATTATCTAGAATCAAATAAGGTTTTTGAACCGCCTCTTTTATTAACATAAACTCATCTAAGGAGTACTGTTGTCCATGTCTCACTAATGAAGTAGCTAAACTACTAACATCTATATAAGCAGAACTTACTCCTATCAATTTTGCTATATCGCTCGAAAAATTACCTAATTCATATTCAGATTCTAGCAAGTCTACAAGTTGTTCTTTCGATAATCCACCCCTCCCAATTTCATCCCATGCGTTACTAACATCAGAAAACAATTTTGGGGTATTATATCTTGAAACGGTTTTGTCACTTTTCTTATAATCTTGTATTTCATTTTTTACATCTTTCGCAACATACTTGCTATACCACTCTTTATAAGTCATATCGGCAGGCACGTACTCAACTTTACCTGTCTCTGGATTCCTTGCTCTGCGCTTCAAGTTGCTGTAGTCTGCGTCCTCATCGTATCCGACAGTAGTAGACCTACACCAAGGGTGCATAGGCGGACAATTGACACCAGGGACAGCCTTATCCCTATCATAGACCTGATTGTCATGCTCCTGACAAATGCGTGATGTACGCTTGTCTAAGACGGCCACAAAGATATACTTCTCTATATCCGCTTCCTCATAGTTGAGTAGCTCCATTTGGTTATGAAAAAAGGCTGATTCTGTCCGAACCAAACGCCTTGCATCGTTCTGCCCCACATTGAACCGCTCAGCAATTGCTTGTGCCGTTTCTCGTGTTCCTCTTCCTGTCATGAGGCTCATGAGTAGTTCATCTTTTATGCTAGAAGTAAGCTTCCCCGTATTCTTCCAGATGTTTGTTGAGTAGGTACTTCCATCTCCTACCCAACTAAAAGACTGTAGATGTTTAATCTCGCTCTCAGGAAGCCCAGAAAAGCCATATGCCAGCCCTGTCTGCTGTTGCAGGTCAAAGGTAGCCTTGTAGTAACTATCCTTCATCAGGTCACTATAGAAGGCGTCTGAGCCCGTCTTCTCTGAATGATAGATAGATTCACGCATACGATCTAAATCATCACTCAAACGCTCTAGGCGCTTCATACGAAAAGAATAAGCTGGGCTGTCTAAGTCAGCTAGTAATCTTTGAATGTTCGGGGCATTCGGTCTTGCTTCAAGTACTTTACGAAGTTCATTCAGATTTTTCTTGTCTTTCATGTTCTTCAAAACTTGTCTAGCGTCTACCTGACTTAGACCATAATCACGTTGGAACTTATCAAAAATCTTATTGACTTCCTTATCCAAGTAAGTCTTGGCTTCCTGATAGACCTTATCGAACTGGTCTGCCTGCTTTTCGGCCTTGTCCATCTGCTGGTAAATCAGATTGGCTTTCCTCTTCGCCCAATACTCCTGATTCTTCATCCTCTACCTCGTCTTCGGGTTTCGTGTTGTCTTGGTTAAACATCGGCATGTCTTCCATGTTCTTCTTTTTCTCTTCTTCCAAGGCTTCTAGCTCAGCATCAGGGTCTTCCACAAACGGCAAGAGAGAAATAAGCTGTCTATTGGTCACTTTACCTTCCAAATTGTTCACAATCTGAGAGATTTCCAGCAAGTTTTTGGGCAAACCACGACTGAATTGTGGAACGATTGAATGAGACTCTAAAGCAATCTGCTTCATGCCTAAGTAATGAGCAAAAATCGCAATACGCTGACGCAATCCTCGCTTATAGTTCGCTTCCTTGGTCTTAGTAATCATCTCAAGGCCCATCAGCTTAAATTCCATGGCTACGCCTGATGTATTCCCTGCGAAATTCTCATCAGTCAAATTAGGCACATGGCTAAATGTGTAGATGTCCTCTTTAAGAGCTGTACGCAAGATTTCCGTAGCACTTTCATCCAGCGTATTCTTCAAGAACTCGGCTCTTGCACTATCGCCCGGCAATTCCAAAAGACCTTCTTCAGAAAGAATCTTCATCGCTACCTTGGCATCTTCTGGAGTGTCTGCTAACTGTGTGCCATATAAGACAAGGATAGACTCTACTGCCTGCTCCTTATCGTTGACACGGTTACCCATCAAGGAATTATAGGCATCAATCAAGCTAATCTGTTGCTCGTAGTCGCCAATGGCAAAGTGATTGTTGCGATACTCGATAATTGGGATTTGACCAAGGTTGTGAGGTGTTGCCTCCTCGCTCTGAGTTGTTCCTGAATCTGTACTTCTCAGCACCATGTGATAGTGCAGATTTTCGGTAAAGACCTCAGCCTGGTACTTGGTAGTGTCTTTCGTATCGTCTTTTACTTCATAGTAATAGACCGCAAACAAAGGCTTCCGCTCAATACTATCATCGTAGACCATGAAAGTATTCTCCGGATCAATACTAGTTGAGTCCAACTCAGTCATACCCTCTTTAGCATAGATGTACTCGTAAGCACGACCATAGATAGCCATGTTCAAAGCATTCTGAGCATCTACTTGGTCAATCTCAGCACCATCAAAGGCTGTAAGTAGTTCATCGATATCACCGTCAGCAGTATTGTTATACTTGATAGGATTGCCCATAAAATAGCCCGTAGCCGTGTCTGCGATATCCTTGGCATGATTAGCTACCGTCTTGTAATTCGGTGCGTTCACGTTGCGTCTCGTGTGTTCTAAGATAGCATGCTCACCCAAATAGTAGCTTTTAAGCTTCTTCAAATGTGAGCTTTCAGTGTTATGTATCGTTATCAATTTGTAAATCAGGTCTTTCTTCAAAGAACCCTCATCGTATCCATCCCGTGGATAGGTTAAATATTGGTACATGTCTTTCCTCTCTATAGACCATAATCAGAACGTCTGCGGACGGTTGCTTTCCCACCTTCGATACATTGAAGGCTGTAACGTAGAGCATCCATCAAGTGGTTGTTTTTATCTTCTGGTTTATTCAGCCAATTTCCTTCTTTGTCTTGTTGATAACAATAGCTGTAAAATTCATCCATGATGTTTTTACAGTCTGGATGCACATAAATAGCGTATCCTTGTAACTTGGACACGCCAGCCATAATGCTATCCTTACCTTTACGACTCTCTTTAATTCGAGTTATACCATGTTCTGACCTTAATTCCTCAATCAGTCGTAATTCAGCGCTATCAGCAATGATTTGTGAGCGATGATAACCTTTGTCCTTTATCATCTTAGCAACTGCTTTGGTTATAAGACCGACTTTATACGCCTCATCAAAGACATAAATCTCTTTCGTCGTGTCATTTATCAACGAACAACACAAAGCAGTTGGATCATGAGTGAAACCAAAGTCAAGACCGATACATAATTTATTAGCTGAATCTTGTAGCAATTCATCTTTATTGAACTCTTTGACAGTCACGTTCTCGTATATTAAACCTTCAGCAACTCCCCATTCGCCATCGCAGACGATTCTAGCACGTCTAGGGTTCGTATGATACAAATCCTCATAGCGTTTGATATCGACTTCATCAAGCCACTCGTTGCATTTATAAGTAGTCGTAGTAGCGAATGTATCAGCTCGTCTCGTTTCTTCATCAAAAAACACACGTTTGAGCCAGTGCCTCTCATTCCACGGGTTAAATGTGACTGTGATTTGTTTAAAGAAATCAGGTACGTCTAAGCTACCACGGATTGACTCAACAACCGTACTGAACTTGTCTTCAGTCTCAATTTGATACGCTTCCTCGAACCATGCCCAACAAAGACTGCCGACATCGACCGTGATAGATGTGATTTTGAGTTCATCATCCAAACCACGGAACAGAATCTTTTGCCCAGTCGCTTTTATTGTTATTTCAGGCAAAGACTCGTTGAATTTAAATAAATGAGTCACACCTAACACATTACACGCCCATTTAAAATCCGTATAGGTAGATTGTTTGTTTGTATTCGAATATCTACGAATGACAAGCAAGTTAGCCCAAGGATATTTCAAAAGACGGACAACAAAATTCAAAGCAGTCGTCTTAGACTTCTTCGAACCACGGGAACCTTTTACAACACGATAAAGATTTCTTGATCGCCAAAACTGACCATATCCAATTCCTACCGTCTTAGGTAGGTCAACAACAATATCGTTCTGTTTAATCTGGTATGTCTGACTCATTCGCAAACACCACCGTTCCAGAAACGTCTGCCTCTACTTTGTCTGTCCACATCTTATGTCGCTTACCTAACAATTCAAGAGCTTTATTCCTATCGCTGTTCTTTGTTGGGTATTCGACAAGTTGAGGGATTTCATTGTAGACTTTTACAGACTTACCAGTCACGGGATCAGTCATCAACTCAGCTACTTTCGTCGTGACTACTGTTGTTTCTTTCGCTTGTCCCGACGCGATTTCTGACAGCATCACAAGAATTTGTTTTTGAGTTAAGATTTTTTCATCTTGCAATTCCTCCATTCGATTTTTGATGTAATCAGAAATTCCGACATTATCCAACAATTCAGAAGATCTTGCTTTAGCATATTTCTCACTATACCCTGCTTTTAAAGCTGATTGATAAGCATTACCTGAGATGATGTACTCATCTGCGAATCGTCTTTGTCTTTCATTCAATTTTCCATCACCTCCTTTCACAATAAAAAAAGTCACACGATGTGCGACCTTCCTGCAAGACGACTACTACCTTGCGTGTGTATTAAATTTTGACTTCTTTTTTATTTTTTGTAGTCTTTACAACCTCTGAGGGAATCAAACCCTCTAGCTTATAACTTATCCGGAGTATAATTAGCTACGCAATCATGCAAGGTCTAGTCGCTCCGCAACCATTTGTAAGTTAATGAGTGATATATGAATGCTAAGCCTACTGCCTACCCCATTCTGGGACACAAACACTCAAATGACAGCAGCTGGAATCGAACCAACTGGTCTAGCAGTAAAACGCACGTTTGGTAAAAGTTTCAAGGAGACCCAAACAACCTGCTAACCTGTCCTTACTGTCTAAGAGGCCGAAACCTCGGAAAAATATAATAAATTATAAAGGAGACGTCAATTGACCTATCACTTGACAATACTATTCTACCATGTAAAATAAGCCATTTCCTAGCAATTTACTTGCAAATATCTCCCAAAAATTTACGAAAGACAATCAGCTTACCTTTTCGATAGGCTTCCGCAAATTCCAAAGCGCCTCTGCTAAGCATGCGGTAGAACTCACTTTCAGAATAGCCTAAGTCCATATAGATAGCCTTGTCTGATAATTGGATTTTCATATCCATGTACTTCTTTGTGATAACCTGCCGAACGTATGGATCCATAATGCAGTTCACAGCTCTCTCAATTTCCAAAACCTCTGCCTCTGCATCCACATGTTCGATAACCATATTCTCAGTGGCTGTGTTCTTACCAGTAAACGTCTTTGGTTCAAATGAGTAGGTCGTTGTAATTTTAGGCAAATACTCAGCGCCTGCCATCCGGACATACGAGCGATAACTCTCTAGAACGTCATATACATTTTTTTTGGTAAATTGCACGTCAACACTTTTTAATAACCTCACAACATCGCTCCTTTATGATATAATATTTTTAGCGAACATATCACAAAGGAGTCAGCTGTGCTGGCTTTTTTCTTGCTTTGTTCCGTTTTTATATGTATACTGTATGTATACAAAATAAAGGAGAAACAAATGAATACTGTTAAAACTCGTAAGGTTGGGAACTCTGTCACTGTGACCATTCCCAAAACACTCAATGTTCCAGAAGGTCAGGAAATGTTTGTCTACAAGGGTGTAGATAATGTCATTGTCCTAGCTCCAAAAATTCCAGACCCATTTAGCGGCGATGCAGACCTACGCATGGAAGAGGACTTTGAGGGGGTGAAATTCCTTGACAGCGAAATATGATTACATTCCAGAAAAACAGGACATCATCTGGATTGACTTCGACCCGTCTGTTGGACGTGAGATTCAGAAACGCCGTCCTGCTATTGTCGTCTCGCGTAGAGAATATTCGGAGCGGACGGGATTTGTTGCTGTATGCCCTATTACACACGGTCAAAGCAGACTAGAAGAACAAGGCCTGCTCGTTCCTGTGCGTTCCAATAAGGTAGATGGCTCTGTCAATCCACTCCAACTCTATACTTTTGACTTTAGAGAGCGCAAGGCTCAAAAAATCACAACCATGGATACAACCAGTTTTCAGAAGGTTGTCCAACTCTACAACTTCATCTTCGAAGCCTAGTCCTTATGGATTGGGCTTTTTTAGTTCTTCTCTAATTCCTCAATCAACCAATCAAGGTTCTTACGTGCTTTCTTCAGGTCTTCCAGACCGTTTTTCTTTTGAAACCGTAGCATATACTTGATTGCGTTGCCCCAAAAGAAAGCAGACGCTCCGGAAAGGCTCCCAACGAAGTTATGCACAACATCGATAGCCTCAAGACCGTTTGCACCTTGGTAGTGGCTTGGTTTGTTTATATTGTCAATTATTTCTGGGTTCATTCCTTATCCTCCAAAAGTTCTGGGTTTTCGTAGATATTGCCAATGACTTCATAATTCTTGCGAATATCTTCATAGTCCATAGCTTGAAACCATTCATCATCATAACTAGAATTAAGGTGAAACCCGATATTTTTTATTTTATATCCAAAATCTTCCTCATAAATCCATTTACCAAATTTAACTACGCTGGGCATTCCACTATTCCTAGAAACCACATCCTCCTCGAAAATCTCCACCCCGTTCTTATCCTTGAGTCCTGTTGATTGCATGAGGATCAATTCTGACTTTTCGATAGGAATAAGAAGTTTGGAGTCCGATGTTGGTTTTTCCATGTTGCAAATCAAGCCGTTATCTGTGATAAAAAAATGTTCTACGAATTTCTTTTCTACGCTATCCCACACTCTAAATTTTGGTGTCATGCCAAATCCTCCTCCTTCACAAAGCTGCCATCAATCCAACGACCCTTGCGATCTTTGATTTCTTGGTATGCCAGTTCAAAACACTCTTCAAAATCATAACCTAGCGACTTGCTGATTGATTTTAGATGACCAATCAATAGAGTCAATGATTTTATACGTAAGGTCATAAGTTTCAGATGTTGTTCTGTTTGAATGTTGCTAATACATGTATTTGCGTACGCGAATGATGTCATAATATCGTTCTTTCTAACATTCTTCGACTCTTCAAAAATACTATCCAAATCCACTTTGCTCAACAATCCCAGACCGACAATCACGACTGCGCAATCTCCAATGCTATCCTTGGTCAGCTTCTCATTCTTCTTGAGATAGCCTGCGCACAACTCACCGAACTCTTCGCTAAGTTTTAATGACTGCTTGTCTAGTCGTCCACCGTTTTCTAAATCACGGTCAATAAACCATTGTTTGACTTTTTCTAGTGTGTTCATAGTAGTACCTCATCCCCTACTCTAATCTTCTCATACACGTCCTTAGTAACTACGAAAATGCCGTAGTCACGAATAGTAAGCGTATATAGCTTGCCGTGTCGTCCTTTCTCGACGACTTTACCGAAAATCTCAGCGCCTGCGTTATCTGCCTTGTAAATAACCATAGGCTTCTTCTTTTCTAGTTCTGCAATCCTGTCCATCTGCCAGATGTTTAGTCCAGCAGATAGCAGAATCCAAATTGAGATAAAACGTTTCAATCTGCGACCTCCTCCTTCACTTTCCGTCTCAATTCTTTATTCTTTTTCTTCAACAAATCGCGCTCCAGCGCTCTAATCCGTCTCTTGCGTGCATCGCACGGTTTCGAATACTCGATTATCTTCTCTTCATTTTGCTCAATTGTGCGTTTCAGTCCTTCGATTACTACCTGTTTATCGTAATTCATCGTCTAAAAATCTTTCAATAGCTTCTCTATAGGAGACTTCCACCATACCGTCTAAGTCGTTCAGGGCTTCAATATAGTCTGGACGCCCTTGCCCATACTGCTTTTTCAAAAACTCAACAAAGAGATGAATTTCCTGATAGGTTACTCCAATCATATTTCTATCCTCCTATCAAATCCCATCAACTATCCTCTGCAATATCTCGTGATATTCGTAAATCTCCAGCTCAATCCTATAATTCTTATTTCCGGACTTGCCACCGTGCATGAACTCAGTCGATACTATCACGTTGTAATTATCATCTGTCCAAATCTTAGCGTCCGTCAAACCATCAAACAAAGCCTTGCTTGTGGGCGACCAGTTCGGTGGGTCATACTTCCGATTTGTCGGAGGATATATCCGAACCTTAACCTTGCAAGGTTTGTCCTCGCTGTAAGGTAAGCCAAAGTAATCTCTCAGTACATTGTCGCCCTCATATGCAGCTAACTGCCGTAAAAACTTAGTGATTTTAGCCTTTTGATGAAAGTGCGGTCTATCATTTGAGTTAATCATCTGCTTTCTGTTTAACTCAAATTTAAGGATCAATCTCTCCTTCATTCAACCTCCCTAAACACCTAGCTTTTTCCACGCTTGCTATTGCAAGAATGTCATTAGCTAAATCAAAGACTGTGTACCAATCCAGAACTCCTAACAAGTCCTTGTGTTCCTTTAGTTCATCAACTAAGCTTTCCAGTCGTTCCAATGGGTTACTTTCATACCCCAACAGATACCCAACGCTTACCCCGAAGTAGTCAGCTAATTGCTTTGCTTTTTCTGGTTTAATTTGGCTTTCTCCGTTTTCCCAGCGTGATAGAGTCTTTTCTGATATGCTCATTTCTTTTGCTATTTCCTTTTGAGATAGCTTTTTTTCTTGTCTTAATTCTTTTAGTCTATTCATCAAAACACCTCATTCAGTTCCATAATCTCATCGCTGCCATACTTTCTACCAAAATCCCACGCCTGCCAAATTGTGAGCAAAGCAAGCGTGAGTGAAATTCTTTGCGCCATTCGTCCAAAGTCACATAAATGTCACTGACGCATTTTCTAGTTCGCAGTTTTACAAGAATGCACGGCTTGTTGGTTTTTGAGTTGTTTCCAAAATGGAAATAGTTGGTTTATTTAATCAGTTCATCCAATTCTGCCTGCGTCAACGGTTCAATTCGTTGATAACCTTGGACAGTGTAATTTTTTTTGTATTCAAATCCCAAATCCGCAAGGCTATTCTTGAAATAGTCTTTTTCTTCCGTGTCGGCGAAATATACTTCCAAGGTCATTTTTTGGGTATATCGTTTTAAGCCGTTTTCAGCCCCTCTGACGGCTTCTTGTTGTTTTTGGGATAATTGCCTACTGTCTAAGATTTCGCCCGTTTCTGGGTCAAATTTTGCGGTCTCCGTTGATTTTGGCGCTTTCTCTTGTTGCTGAGCTAAAACTTCCTCACGTTCTCGTTCAGCTCGCTCTTGAGCCAATCTAACTTCTTCTTTTTGCTTTTCAAAAGCGTAGTCTGCCTTGATTTGTTCCAACACTTCAACCGAAGTCATGTCTTTCAACATCCGAATATATGGCTGGTCTGTCATTCCGTACTCAGCGCATTGCCCTGAGATTGCTGAGATGGTTTTCTTGTATTCTTCTTGTTTCTGAAACTCAAATGTGACCATGTCATCAAGTGACTTCATAGTGGCTTTTTTAAGCATCACGCCGTCAGCCATGAAATCGCCAGCCTTGACATACTCAAGGGCCTTCTCGTCAAATAGACGAGGGTCAAGCATGTATTCTGACGCCTTATTTGTAATGTAACCCTTAACAGTATCCAGTCTGAGTGCTTTCTGGTGGTCTTCAAACTCTTTGACATCTTTCGCAATCTTTTTGATAACACCATCAAGCGGTTCAACCTGCTCTGTGATGTATTCGTTAAAATCATCAGCGGTTTTTGACAAAACCTTTTTGATTTTGATACGTTCATCAGATATCTGCTTGAACAGTTTTCTGAGATCAGCTAATACCTGCTTATCGTCCTTGATTGTCGAAGCAGTAACTGTGTAATTCTGGTACTTCGTTACCACCTCTTTAATATTTTGTTCAAACAACTCACGGTCTAAAATTTCAACCTGAGCTTGTGTTACACTTACTTGTAATTCTTGCATGTTAGTACTCCATTTCTTCTAAGAGTTCGCCTTGGACTGTCTTCTCAACTTGAGTAGGTTCAGGAACTGGGTGATTCGCCTCTTGTTCTTTATTGAATTGCTCAATCTGAGCCATCTTGCGTGTTACGACATCCTCTCGACTTTCTTGAGGTGTGACATCTTTGATACGGTCAAATGTTTCTCCGCCGTCATCCTCTGTGTACATATTGCCTAAATCCTCAGGGAAAGCCTCTCTAAGAGCATTTACCAGAGCCGTCTTTCTAATCATAGTAGCTGGCATAGAGTTCCAAGTGCTTTGTTTCTTGTCATATTCCTCACGGCTAACAAAGATCTCCACAGGTACCTTGAAATTTTTGCGGTACACTCTTGCCCATCCGCCTATCAATGTGTCTCCTGGGAGCATGATTGCCCCTTTGCGTTCGTGCATAACACCCTCGCTATCTGCCGCCACTACTCCAGCCTCAAAGCCTTCATAGTCTTTACATTGAGCGGCACGTTTCAAGAAAGCCTCTTTGGAGACAATTAAACTGAACTCTGTGCCTCCATTACGATTTTTGTAAGCCACAATGTAGACCTCGTTAGCAAATGGGTTAAGATTGCGACCTTTACATAAGGCTAGAGCCTGACCTATTTGTTTTTCAGTCAACAGGTTTTGTGGGTCAAAATACTTTTTGATGTCTGCCCCAGTCAATGAACTTGGGTCAATAGTAATATCACGTTTTGTCTGCGTTGCTAATTGATTATTTGTCATTTTCTTCTTCCTTTCGTCTTCTTCAAATTCCAATTTTCACGTTTTAAGTGTCTATTTTCGTTTTGCAATTTCAAAATAATATTTTGTTGCTCGTTGATGATTTCCCCGAGCTCTCGGCCAAGATGAATATATTCAGCTCGCCAATTATCGATTTCTTCGTGTAGCTCCTGAATCATACTTCATCCCCCACGTATCGATACTGCCCACAGCCAACATAGATGTACTGGCTTGGGTCAAGTTCCTCACGTTCTTCAGGCGGTTGCATTATATCTCTGTCGTAATCAAACATGAGCATACACCTTTCCAAGTTCCAGCACTCGTTTCACATATCTAGCCTTTGATGTTAGCCCAAGATCCAGCAATTCGTTTTTTTCTTCATGATTGGCCAAAAGCCATACACGGTTTTCAAGTTCAATTCTAGTCATTAGCGTCTCCTTTGCTCTACCCCAAATACTTTTCATAGCGTGATCTTCGTGGTTCTGGCAAGGCTAGAGGCTCAGGGCGCAATCCTTGAGGCGGTTCGTTGTCGTAGGTGAAGCCTTTGAACTCTCTGCGGATATTCTTGCGGATTTCTTGTCGCTGTGCCTCTCTACCACGTTCGTATGCTTGGTTGTAACCTTGGATAATCATAGACGCAAATTCTTGCTCTTCTCGTCTTTCTTCTTCCTTCTGGCGGATTTTCTCCTCTTCCTGCTTATCCATCTGATGAGCTAGAAGCCCTGCACCGATAAATCCTAAAATCACTGCACCAGTTCCTAAAAGCTGGCTAACTAATGGTGGTTCAAACATTATTCTTCCTCTTCATCATCTTCTTCTGCCATATTCTGCTTAATCGCCTCACTTGGGCTCATGCCATCCAATACATCCTTGATGACATGTGAGATGTCGTGGGTTACTTTCAATGGCTTTTCTAACTCATTAGGTAGCCCCAAAAGTTTTGTAGTTAGCAATCCAAGCGTAGATAATTTATGTAGCTTTTTTTGTAACTGTTCAATGCGTTCAATTTTTTCCTGTTGCGCTTTGATAATTTGGTCTTTGTTAATCATTGTTTTTCTCCTGTGGATAACTCAGTTATCCCTTTCTTTTATTTAGATTAGTAGTAGTTTGTTGTAAAGTTAGTAGTTATTATTCTGCTATCGTGTCATCTTAACGGTTTTAGACATTTCTTTCTTCCATGATTGACTGCCTCGATATTGCAGATAAGCATCAAAACCTTTGATTGTGACAAGCTGACCATCGTTTCTAAGGTATTTTTGTTGACTAGGTAATTTTTTCATCTCTCGCCTCATATCTCCCGCTTGTCGTTTTGAACATCCAAAGATGTGCTCTAGTTCTTCATCGTTTGCAGAAATCTTCTCGATGATCACGTCTTTAATTCTCACGATTTGAACTGTTTCCATTTTTGCTCCTTTCGTGGTATAATTTTCTTGAATAATTTTGTCATGCGCCTGATTGCCGTCAGGTGCTTTTTTGCTATCTCCTTTTCTGCTATAATGAAACCAGAAAGGAGGTAATATTATGACTGAAATTCACGCATGTCTTTGCGGAAATTGGGTGAACCTATCAGCCGACGACGATTGTGTAATGGGACCAAATATGGCTAGTCCTTACATTTGGTGGGAAGAAAATGCAGAACTCTACTCACCAATTTCTAAACCTGAAGCAAACTCGATGTACCATCAGGATTATATCTACATTCACTATCGTGGCGCTGACTATCGTATCCATCCAATGTTCATTCAAATCGTTTCTAGATAACTTTTTCTAGTCTGCTAGAAATGATTTCTAAATCTAAGTCGTCCAGTTTCAACTGGTCGGCTTTTTGATTTAAACGAGCTTCGATAGCTTGGTTAATTTCAAACCATTCTATTTTTGTAAATCGGCTCCTGAATTTTAGAAATTCCTTTACTGCTTCTTTCATACTGTCCTACTTTCCATTGCCCTGAGTTCTATCTCATGGCTGACTTGTCTAAATAGCTTCTCACATGCTATTTTTGCTTCTCTGTACGTTGTAGATTCGCTGATGAAGTAATCAGCAAGTTCAATGATTTTATCTTCCATTCAGACTCCTATATCAGTCTTGAGACTGATGTTTTTTTCTCCTCGATTGCTATAATCATCTTGACTAGGACCTCTCACCGTTTTAGTCAAAATTTCAATAGAAAGGAGGAGATAGTATGGCAAATACTCCAATAAAACCTGGAACAGATAATCAGAAACCTGGTCGCTATGTAGAGGTAGGACCTCGTGGCGGAAAAGTTACTAATGGTCATACCGCAACTATCGGAAAAGGTGATCGGCTCCCTCCGACATCTGCTAAAGGCAACGGTTGGAAAAAAGTCTAATCTTCGTTTGCGTACAATCGTTCAATGGTTGTACGCTTTTTCCATACACAAAAGCACATTCCCAAAAAATCAATTTGAATCCATGCTTCGGCGTAATCTTTCCCATTGCTGGCATAGTGAGTTATATAATGGTGAATCATTTTATTCCTTCCTCCTATTGAGTTACTTGAGAAGTATCATGAATGGCTTCATAGCTAAGACGCTTGAATTTTTCTAAGTCTATCTGAAAATTGATAGGCTTTTTTCTTTTCCCACTATACGGATATCGTCTTGGTCTCATTTCCTCACCTCCTAACTCGTATAAATCCCGCCATTTCTGGCAAAGGCTCGTAGTTCGTTCATCTTTCTTGTAAATTGGTAGTCGCTTGTAATCAACAACCGCTCTTTCAGCAAGCTAGACAATCCGTAATGTTTTTCTTCAAACTGTTCAATAATCTGCTGACGCTCTTTAATAGTCACTTGCTGACAAGGTGCGTCTAGACTCTGTGTCATTGCTAAATTTGAACGCATTGGTCTTCATGTTTCCTTTCGTTATTCTATCTACGAGGCTTTTCTCGTAAAGTTTCTCCAAGTGATTGCCCCCGTAGTTGGTTGTAATAATCGTGTTCGTCCTGTTTTCAAGTATCTGATACAGGACTTTTTGCATCCAGTTGTTCCCCTGCTTGATTTCATCGCCTACACTTGACTCTTTGCCAAGATCGTCCAAAATCAAGTAGTCCACTTTCTGCAAGAACTGGATAGTCCGTCTTTCTTCCCACTTGGAATCCTTGTATCTAAAAGCGTCTTTCATCCGTGAGAATAGTTCCATGGAGGGAATATAGACCACCGAGCGCTTCAACTGGAACTTCTGGAAACTCTCGTTCAGTGTCTTAGCAATTCCAATTGCTAGATGGCTCTTCCCAACTCCAGGCGGACCGCTGATAATCGTATTCCCTTCATATCGCTCTTTCACATAGTCAACCGTCACACGTTTAGCGAAATTGACCGCCTCAGCATCTTGGTCTGTGTGAATCTCAAAGCTGCCGATAGTCGCATTCTTCAAATCAGGCGGAATAATACTCTCCTTAGCAAACAAAGAGTAAGACCTTGTATTTCTAATTTGAGCCTCAGCTTGCGCCAGTTGCTCTCCTGCTTGACTGTGGATTTTCTCCTGTCCGCATTCAGGGCAATAAGTCAGCACATTCTGCGTGCAAGGGTTGACTGAGCGCCACATATAGACTCCCTCATGTTTGGGGCATTGGGTATTCAAGGTTTCAATCTGTAAAAATCTACCCTGCAATTCATCTCTTGATACTGCTCGCATAGCACCCTCCTAGAATCCCAGTCGTGGGTTGTAACCGTCGTCTGACAATCTTAACTCACTGCTTGGCTTCCCACTTGACCGCTTCGGTCTCTGTCTATTCTCTACCAACTCAGCAGTCACTAGACCTTTCTGTTTCCAGTCTCTCAAAATACTCTCAAGATACTTAAAGTAAGGTTTACCATTGCCCACACATTCCTTGATTGCTAACTTGATAACCTCTTTACTATGGTCTTGCAAGAAGTATTTCAAATCCTCAATCTCAAACGGTGTTGGGTATCTGCCAAACTCTGAAAAAATCCAATCGTGAACAATCCCCAAGTCATTTTCGGGTGCGTCCTCTATACTATATAGATTATTAGCACCAGCACCATCTGGTTCAGTAATTCTGTTTATGTAACTCTGATTAATGTAACTCTGATTAGAATCAAAGTTTTTTACTTCCGTAGGTAAAGAATTTTTACTTATGTAACTAGATAACCTATTTACATAAATCTTGTCGCTTTTGTTAAATTGCTTTTTTAATTCAATCAAGCCAAAATCAACTAATTCCTTTTTTCTCTTGATGATTGTAGGTTTTGATAACTGAACAAAATAATCTTTTTGTAGCTCTTCAATCGATAAATGAATATATGCTCCTTTTTCATCAATCCAGTTATTCTTCAAAGACAATTTAAGCCTATCTTTCATAATTGAATACAAAACTTTTGCTTCCATACTTAATTCTGAAAACGCTTTGTCTTTAATCAAAACAACTGGTATTTTTATGAAGTCAAGGAAATCTTCGATGTCGTCTTTTTGTATCACCATTCAACTAAATCACCTCCTATTTATAAAAATCCCCAGAAACTATACACTTGAAGTGTAGTTTTTCTCGAAAAAAATTTCATCCAGTGGAATATCAACTATACGACAGAAATCTATAGCTGTAGTTATTCTCATAGGTGTATCATATCTTTCATAATCCATGTATGTATTTCTAGAGATTCCTAATTTTTTAGCGATTTCCTCTTGAGTCATTCCTGTTTTTATTCTCGCCATTTTTAAGCTAATTTTTTGCACGCACTCACCCCCTTATCTTAATTCGTCTAAGCTGACTTCCAGTGCATCAGCGATTTTGCACATATTCGTCCACGACATCTCTTTCATCCTACCAGCCTTCAGATTTGAAAAATTAGATGGATGGACACCCGATTCCTTAGCTAAACGATACATCGACCAGCCTTTTATTTTTAATTGTTTTTTCAATTTTATCCCACATCAAAAAACACCATATGTTGTGCTTTTCAAGCACACTAAATCCTTTCTTATACAATATGTTGACAACCAAATGTGTTTGGGTTATAACATATCTTGACTAGGATCTCTCCCGTTTTAGTCAAAACTTCAGCAGAAAGGAGGTTCAAAAAATGAGTAAGCTTAGCCATAAGCCAAACCACGTTGTTAAGAAACTAACCTGGGAAAATCTCGATAATATTCTATTATCTTATTTTTCAGAGTCGACTACTGATAAACCTAGCGCAGTAATTCAGTTATCTGATTTTGAAATGTCTAAAGCTGAAATTATCGAAGAAGCAACTGCTCAAGGTTATCAAGTTATCGATAATTCTGATGGTTACTTAAAGTTTCTATAACGAATTTTAAAGATGATATATTTGTACGATTTACATCAATATCTCTTTTTAACTTAGCGATCTGTCTATCAGATTGCTTTTTTCTTTTCCCACTATACGGATATCGTCTTGGTCTCATTTTCTCACCCCCTTTCAAATGTGGTATAATCAAAATAAAACGATTGGAGAAAAAATATGTCATTTGATCTTTCTAAATTAAGCCTAGGCAGTCGCTTCGCAGGCAATTCAAAAGCATTTCAATGCCCTGTATGTTCAGGTTTCTCTTCCCATTTATGGACTTATAATCCTATTGATATCAATAGAGATTACAAAGAATCTATCAAATTTATTATAATTGCACAATGTCAGGCTTGTAATCAATTTTCTATTTGGATAACAAATGAAATCCAAATAACGTATGGCTCCAGGATAGTATTAAACACAAGCGATGCAACGTCGACATTAATTTTCCCAAATGTTGCCGAAGGAGTACCTAAACCTAATAATGATATGCCTGATGATGTGAAAGAAATCTATATTGAAGCTGGAGAAGTTCTAAATATATCGCCTAGAGCTTCTGCAGCTCTATCCCGTCTAGCTATTGAAAAGCTTGTTGCTCATTTAAACGCACAAGGTAAAGATTTAAATACCCAAATTGGAAGTCTTGTCTCTAAAGGAATGCCAATAGAAATCCAACAAATGCTAGACAGTGTTAGAGTAATAGGGAATAATGCTGTACATCCAGGTCAAATAGACATAAAAGATAACAAAGAGTTAGCTTTATCATTGTTAAGTTTTATCAACTTGATTGTAGATAATCGAATCACACAACCTAAAAAAATTCTAGACATATATAACCTATTACCTGATTCCTACCGAAATTCTATCGAAAGAAGAGATAATTAATCTTTCTCAAAGATTAATACATTTTCTTTGTCCCAATACTGAGTTACAACTCTAACCGGGTCATCTTCTGTCCCTTTCCCTCGTTTAAATGTAATTTTTATCAATTCAACAATTTCAACACTTTCCATTCCCTACTCCTTATCTTTTTTATCATATCGGTATTCCACTATCTTACGGATAGTGAAAGATACAATCACAAATCCTGCTAGGATTATCAATCCAACATTTTCATCCATTGCTTTTCACAGCAAATGATGGTACACTATCTAGTAGAGGTTGGGGCTTCTGCCCCTTTCTCTACTTTTTCTTAAGCTCTTTGTCTTTGAGCTTGTAAGCTAAGTACTGCTTATGCCAAAGACGAGCTTCGTTTACTAAGCCTAGTACCAAGATGACGGTTGTGGTGTCCTTGGTTGCTAGGCTTTTTATGATGTGTTCCATCATTCGCCTTACCTCCTGTTTTATTTTGCTCTTGGAGCAACAACCTGCCAAGGATTTGAACCTTGGTGATACCAATCAGGCTACATTCATTTTATCAAGCATTCCTGCAAATGCTGCATCAAAACGAATGTCATCGATTTCCTCTTGAGTGAAACCAGCATCAAGAAGGTAACGCTCTTGGCGTTCAATCTCCTCTGCTAACTCTGTCCATCCAAAAGCGAATTGACGGCAGTTAGTACAGAATGTTTCAAGTTGGCTGTAGAGGAAGTTTTCCTCGTAAGTACCTTGGATTAAAGTTTCCTTAGCTACTGCTTTAAAGATGTTGATTGCTTTCTCGTTTAATGTGTTCATGGTGTTTCCCTCCGGTTTGTTTTTGTTATTTCCTTAAGCTTGATTATATTATACTACACTTCAAGTGTAGTTGCAAGTGTTTTTTGCCTTTTTGTTAAAAAAATTTTACTTTTTTACACTTTAAGTGTACAATAGGGGTATAAAACAAAGGAAAGAAAGGAGTTAGCGAATGGATTCATTGGCTCAAAATATAAAGTACTATCGTAAACTATCTGGACTTACTCAAAAGGAATTGGCTAAGAAACTGTCAGTGGCTCCTACTGCTATATCGGCGTGGGAAGTTGGTAGAAACCAGCCTCTAATGAATAATATAGAGCAGATGTCTGCTATTTTTGGTATCAAAAAATCCCTGCTACTCGGTGAAGATTTTTCAAGTCATGTTGATAAAGCCACTTCCCCAATCCAAACCATCTACGACGAACTAAAACCTCCAAGACAAGCCAAAGTCCTGAATTATGCAAAGAGGCAACTGAAAGAGCAGAAAAACGAAGAAGAAACGAAGGTAAACGAAGTATCGGAAGTTATCATCTTGTACCAAGTTGAGGTTGTATCTGAGACGGCAGCAGCTTCTGGATTTAACTATGGATTTGGGTACGACGATACAGACAGAGAGATTATAGAGGTCGACGAGCAACCACCACATCACGATATTGCGACTAAGGTCAGCGGAGACTCCATGCAGCCTGACTACCAAGACGGAGATATTCTCTATTTAGTAGACAAAGGACTGACCACCTACAACGGAGACCTAGCAGTTATCGCATACGGAGACCGTTCTTACTTTAAGAAGATCTATACCGAAAACGGACGCTTACGCCTCGTATCACTCAATGACAAGTACGAAGACATCACCCTAGACTTCCCACCAGCCGAAGACACACACATCAAGATTTATGCAGTTATCGGGGTGTATAGAGAGGAATAAAAAAATTATTTTTTTAAAAATATTAAAAAAACAGTTGACTTTTTAAAAAAAATCATTTAGAATGAATTCATTAGAGAAAAAGCGTCGGGATCTCTACGGGGACCGATACGGGAAAACTCCTTCATTCTAAATTAGAATGGGGGAGTTTTTTTGAAGCCGTTTAAAACAATCGAGGAACAAATCGCAACACTAAAAATCAGAGGGTTATCCATTACAGATGAGTCTAAAGCAGCTAAGTACCTGCTAAGTAACAATTACTACAATATTATCAATGGATACAGTAAGTTTTTTCAACACCCTGGTACTGACACTTATATTGACGGCGTCACATTTGACGAAGTTTCAAGTCTCTATACATTTGACAAAGATGTAAAACGAGCCATTTTGCAAGCTATTCTTGAAGCTGAACACCATATCAAGTCAATCACTGCTCACAGATTCGCCGAAGCCTACCCCAGTCAAAAATACGCTTATTTAAACACCAATTCTTATGCAGATAATAAAATATTAGACGTGGGATTTATTGTATCAAAACTATCCAAAATCATAAACACAAACAAGCGATACAGAGGAAATTCCATTCA
This sequence comes from Streptococcus sp. 10824, assembly GCF_013276595.1. NCBI lineage: Bacteria > Bacillati > Bacillota > Bacilli > Lactobacillales > Streptococcaceae > Streptococcus > Streptococcus sp. 10824. The sequence goes on along the minus strand of NZ_VMLH01000032.1, from coordinate 9,562 downwards.
CCACTACGCACATACTCATTCAGATGTCCCAATCTGGGTACTAACTGATTATCTAGAGTTTGGAGATTTACGCACGATTATTGAAAACCTGCCGAACTCACTCCAAAATGAAATCGCACGGGATTTAGTAAGTTTTATAAGCACAAACATACCTGACTTTAACGATGTTTTCCCACCAGAAACCTTGATATCTTTTCTAAAAAATATTAACGAGGTACGAAACAAATGCGCTCACAATAATCGCTTATTAAACTTCAGATGCCGTTCTAATAGTACGTTTTGGGAAACGATTCATAACGAAGAGATCTTGATGGGAGATGACAGTAGAAAAACTGTATATTCAACAATTATTAGCCTTCAATGCTTTATTAGTAAAGCAGAATTCAACATTTTATGGAATACTCTTAGAAAGAAAGTTATCAAACTAGAGAAAAAGCTGCCTTCTATAGACATCAATGTAATCAACCAGTCTTTAGGTTTTCCTAATGATTGGCACCGTAATGAACCAAGAGTATAAATTAAAACCAACTGTTTCCAAAATGGAAATAGTTGCGTAAACCGGAAATAAAGGAGAATACCAATGAAAAAACTACTCACTACGTCAGCTATCTTGCTTACTGCTACTGTTCTAGTAGCCTGCTCTAACAATCAATCAACTACCAAAGATAGCTCGGAGCAACCAAAGCGAACGACAAATCTGCTTCTAAAAAGGCTACTAGCTTAGACGATTTTAAAAAAGCGCTAGAAAGCAATGGCTTCACTATCAAAGAAGAAATCTCAAAAGAAGCTAGTCTTATTCAAGCCGAATCAGGGAAAGGGTTCATCTTAGAAGATGATACTGCTGTAGAGGTTTACGAATATTACGATAAAAACCCAATGTTTAAAGAAGCTAAGAAAGAAAAAGAGTTAATCGGACACCCTGCTTATATCTACGGAAATTATGTTGTTTTAGTGCTTAATGCTACAGACTCAAAAGATAAGATTTTAGAGAGCTTCAAAGGATTTGAGTAGATTATTGACAGTATTTATAAATTGAACTATAATTAAGTTACTTAGAGGTTTACCCTCATATTTTTAAACTTTGAGCCTTTGCGCTCCAGGGAAGTAGCTTAATTGTTACTTCCCTTTTTGAGTTATAAATACTTGAAATAAACAAAAACACCCCCATATTCGCCAATAGCAACCTCATCCCATAGGTCTATTGTGCAAAATTGATATTTTTTGAAAATTATATTACAATACAGCTATCAGGAGTTTAGCTCCATAAAGTTTAGGTTTGGATTTTAGATCCATAACGTGATGGTAGCCGTATTTGATACGACTACTTTTCTTTTCATATTCTAGTAAACATAAGTCGTTAAAATAAGTTGACGTTTGACAGAAATTAAAAAAAGAAATACACTAAGAATGTAAAAAAGCCTTGTTCGTCAAGGATAAAATCGTCTGGTGTACTTCTAAGAGGTACACCTTATTTTATTATCTGACGAGCTGCCAACTGTTTCCATTTTGGAAACAACTCAAAAAAATCCCCACACTCGCAAAGTTTGGCGACTCTGAGTGTGAGGATATCCAGTATAGTAAAAGGCATTAAAAGCCCTCTTTACTATACCCATTTTATCAAAAAAGTGAGGTAAATACAATGTGGATGGAAGAACTTCCCAACGGAAAATACAAATTTTTTGAGCGATATAAAGATCCATATACTGAGAAATTAAAAAAAGTTTCAGTCACGATGGAGAAGAAAACTCCCCAGGCAAGAAATCAAGCTGCTATCTTACTGCAGGAAAAGATAAATAAAAAACTCAGCACAAAACAAGTAGAAAGCATTACATTTGAAGAAATCTATAACCTTTTCTATAAATCATGGGCGCAAACAGTAAAGGAATCAACAAAACATAATTGTAAATCAGTTGATAAGAAGATGAAGGAAATCATACCATCCGATACCATACTTGCTAATCTTGACAGGCGTTTTCTTCAAGAGGCTATTGAAAAAATTATTGAAAGCAACGGATATATTACAGCTAAAAAAGTACGGCATAGGCTCAGAGGTATCTTTAATTACGCTGTTCAATACTCTTACATTGAAAACAACGAGGTCGATTATACTACGATTCCTCAAAAACCAAAGACTTTAGAAGAACTGGAAAAAAAGCGTAACAACTTTCTCACCATGCAAGAAATAAAAGCACTTGTCGATGTCCTTAATCGTCGAGAATATCACCAAAAGTACGCTGATATGGTTCTTGTGCTGGCATTAACTGGTATGAGATATGGTGAGTTAACTGCCTTACAACTGAAGAATATAGACTTCGAAAACAACAAAATTGAGATCACAGGTAATTTTGATTCAGTAAACAAAATCAAGACGCTACCAAAGACTACAAATTCAATACGGACAATCAAAGTATCAGAGAGTGTCATAGAAGCTATTCAAAGACAAATAGTACGACTTAGCGAACGTTTCCAGCCATTGTCAAGCGATGATTATATTTTCTGTTTTGAAAAATGGAATCAACCTACAACAATAGCTTGCTTCATACAGATATTAAAAAAATATGGAAAACAGGCTAAAATAGAAAAAAACTTATCTAGTCATATTTTTAGGCATTCTCATATTTCGTTTTTAGCAGAGTCTGGCCTCCCAATAAAATCAATAATGGATCGAGTTGGACACTCAAATGCAAAGATGACTTTGGAAATCTATTCTCATACTACTGAGGATATGGAGGATAAACTGGTCAATAAATTAGATACTATTTTTTAATTCTGCCCCTTTTTTGCCCCTTTTTGATTTCACAACACAACAAAACCCCTTGAAGATATTGATAATTCAAGGGGTTGCTTTATATCGTTATAATTCATCGGCTATCTTATTGATTTTTCTGAGTCTGTGATTGACACCACTTTTTGTAAGGGGATTGCTGAGGCTATCTGCCAACTGTTGGATAGAGTAGTCTGGGTGCTGAATACGCAACTGCGCTACTTCCTGCAAATCCACTGGCAGATTTTCTAAGCCCATGATATCTTTGATTTTACTGATATTATTGATAGTCTTCATGCTGGCAGAAACTGTCCGAGCGATATTAGCTGTCTCGGCATTATTGGCCCGATTGAGGTCGTTACGGGTTTCTCGCAAAATCTTAACCCGCTCAAAATCATCACGCGCCTGCATGGCTCCGATGACTATCAAGAAGTCCATAATGTCTTCGGCACGCTGGAGATAGGTCACAGCTCCCTTCTTGCGCTCAAGCACCTTGGCATCCAGTAAAAATTGCTGGAGAAGTGAGGCAATCCCTTGCGCGTGGTCCAGATAAACAGAACTGATTTCCAACTGGTACTTACCTGATTCAGGGTCACGAATACTTCCATTTGCCAAGAAAGCACCACAAAGATAAGCACGACCTGCTTCCTCATCCGATAAAATCGCCTCATCAATACCTGTTTCCAGGTCAAAGAAAGAGTCTGCCAAGTGCAAATCACTTAACAAATCCTGCACCTTTTCATCTGTAAAAACGGTATAGACGCGATTCTTGCGAAGATTGCTCCTCTGGTGGTGACGAATTTCCGATTTGATTTCATAGAAATGGAGAAAGGACTCATAGAGGTGACGGGCCAGTTTGGCATTTTCTGTCACAACTGACAAAGTCAAGCCCGAAGTCGAGAGACCGATGCTACCAGACATTTTGATAATGGCAGATAATTCATACCGGCTCAGATGGTGTTGACCTAGGATTTCTTCTTTTACTGCTACTGTGAAACTCATTTTCTCACCTGTATAATCCGCATCAACTCATCCACAATCAAATCTCCATCGTGGAAGGCACCGCCATTTTCCAGACGAAGGAAGTTGGATGAAATCACGCGCGGAACTTGCTTACAAAGACCAGCAAAATCATGTTCCACCTGGACCAAGTATTCATCAAAGCGATTGGAATTCATGTATTCTTGAGGCACTTTTTCGATATTCACCAAGACCGTATCGATAAAAGGTCGGCTAAGGTGACGATGCAAGACTTCCACGTGATCACTATCTGTAAAGTGTTCTGTCTCCCCACGTTGGGTCATAATATTGCAGACATAGGCGATTTCTGCCTTGGTTTCCAAAAGCGCCTGCCCGATTTCCTTAATCACGATATTGGGCAAAATAGAGGTAAAGAGAGAACCAGGTCCGAGGACAATCATGTCACTTTCAAGAATGGTCTGGACTACTCGACGGCTGGCCAGAGGCGTATCATCGTTGAGGGTATTGGTCACATAGACATGGTCAATCATGCCTGGATGGTCTGCAATATGACTCTCTCCAGCCACTTCTGTCCCATCCTGAAAGACTGCATGCAAGGTCAAAGGATGGTCACTGGAAGGATAAATCTTCCCAGTTGTATGGAAAAATTTGCTCAATAACTGCATGGCATTATAGGTCGAACCCTGCATCTCTGACAGACCTGCAATAATGAGATTGCCCAATGGATGGCCAGCAAAGGCTCCGGCATCCTCGGAAAAGCGATACTGAAAGACTTTCTCATAAAACTTAGGCATATCCGACATGGCCACAAGGACATTACGAAGATCACCTGGCGGTGTCAATTGCTGCATATTTTTTCGGAGTTCACCTGATGAACCACCATCATCCGCCACCGTTACGATAGCAGCGATTTCCACATCTTTTTCACGCAGACTTTTAAGAATGACGGGGATCCCAGTACCTCCACCAATCACCGTTATCTTTGGTTTTCTCATGAACGGTTTACCGTTTCCTTTCTCCGGTCTTTGTCGCGATGCCCTTCATTAACAGGCCAATTCTTGGATAAGTCCTGCGCCAAGCGTTTAGCAAAGGCCACACTACGGTGTTGTCCACCTGTACAACCCATGGCAATGGTCAAAACAGACTTCCCTTCCTTTTGGTAACTTGGCAAAATCGGCTCAATCAAGGCCAATAAATGCTGATAAAAATCTTCTGACTCAGGATGATTCATGACATAGTCATAAACAGGTTCATCCACACCCGTTTGGTTTCTCAGCTCTGGAAGGTAATATGGATTTGGCAAAAAGCGCACATCAAAAACCAAGTCTGCATCAATTGGGATTCCATATTTAAAGCCGAAAGACATGACTTCGATACGGAAAGACTGGGCTTGTTCTTGATCTGAAAACTGCTCTGCAATGGTTTTACGTAGCTCACGAGGAGTGAGTTCAGTTGTATCCACCACATTTTGGCTCATATTTTTCAAAGGTGCCAAGAGTTCACGTTCCAGCTTGATTCCATCCAAAATCCGTCCATCTGCAGCTAATGGGTGACTCCTTCTGGTTTCCTTGTAACGGGCTACCAATTCCTTATCTGCTGCGTCCAAAAAGAGAATTTTAAAGTCCAGTTCTTCCTTGTTTTCCAACTCATCCAAAACAGTTTGAATCTCCGAGAAGAAAGAACGGCTACGCATATCCACTACCAAGGCCAACTTGGGATCGTCTTCCTTAGTTTCCACCAACTGCAAAAACTTAGGCAAGAGAGCTGGCGGCATATTATCAATAGTAAAATAACCTAAATCCTCGAAAGACTGAATAGCAACTGTTTTTCCTGCACCACTCATTCCTGTCACAATCACCAAGTGAAGTTGTTTCTTTGTCATCTTTTTCTCCTTATATCAAAAGAAGTTTGGCAGAACCAAACTTCAACTAGCTTATCCAATCTCTGCGATGACTTCGATTTCGACTTTTACATCACGAGGAAGACGAGCTACCTCTACTGCTGAACGAGCTGGAAATTCCTCTGTAAAGGCCGTTTGGTAAACCTCGTTAAAAGGAACAAAATCGTTCATATCGCTCAAGAAGCAAGTTGTTTTGACAACATGGTCAAAGTCTGTTCCTGCTTCTGCCAAAATAGCACCGATGTTTTTCAAGACTTGTTCTGTCTGTTCTTGGATTGTTTCTCCAACGATTTCCCCAGTTTCAGGAGAGAGGGGAACTTGACCGCTAGCAAACAAAAGGTTGCCAACGATTTTTCCTTGAACATAAGGCCCGATAGCCTTTGGAGCTTTGTCTGTATGAATTGTTTTTGCCATTTTCTTTTCCTCACAATTTTTCTAAGATTGCATCCCAAGCCTCATCCATCCCTGACTTACTGACAGATGAAAAGAGGATAAAGTCGTCACTTGGGTCAAAGTTTAATTTCTTTTTGATTGCTGATTCATGCTTGTTCCATTTACCACGAGGAATCTTGTCCGCCTTGGTCGCAACGATGATAACCGGAATCTCATAATACTTGAGAAATTCGTACATCTGCACATCATCTGCTGACGGGTCATGACGAAGGTCAACTAGACTGACCACTGCACGAAGATTTTCCCGAGTCGTTAGGTACTCCTCAATCATGCGCCCCCACTTTTCACGTTCCTTTTTAGAAACACGGGCATAGCCATAACCAGGCACATCCACAAAGCGCATCTTGTCGTCAATGTTAAAGAAATTAAGAAGCTGGGTTTTACCAGGTTTACCTGATGTTCGGGCTAGATTTTTACGGTTCAGCATGGTATTGATAAAGCTAGACTTGCCAACATTTGAACGCCCTGCAAGAGCAATCTCTGGCAGTTCATCCTGCGGATAGTGGGACTTATTAGCCGCACTGAGCAAGATTTCAGCATTATGTGTATTAAGTTCCATAGTCACCTCTAGGCTGTTTCTAGGATTGGTTTATCTGTTCCATCGACAGCTTCTTTAGTGATGCGGACCAATTTCACATTTTCCTGACTCGGTACTTCAAACATGACATCTAGCATGGTTTCTTCGATAATCGAGCGAAGACCACGCGCACCAGTTTTGCGTTCGATGGCCTTATTTGCAATCTCTTGGAGGGCTTCGTCGTCAAATTCCAACTCAACATCATCATAAGAAAGCAAGGTTTGATATTGTTTGACCAAGGCATTTCTTGGTTCTTTCAAGATGCGAACCAAGTCATCGACCGTCAATTGCTCAAGAGCAGCAAAGACTGGCAAGCGTCCAATCAACTCAGGGATAATACCAAATTTTTGAATATCTTCTGCGATGATTTCTTGCATGTAAGAGCTATTTTCATCAATCGCCTTGTTATTTTGACCAAATCCGATAACTTTTTCTCCAAGACGTTGTTTAACAATTTCTTCAATACCATCAAAGGCACCACCAACAATGAAGAGGATATTCTTGGTATCTACTTGAATCATCTCTTGTTGCGGATGTTTGCGTCCACCTTGAGGTGGCACGCTAGCAACGGTTCCCTCGATAATCTTGAGAAGAGCTTGTTGCACCCCTTCACCAGAAACATCACGTGTGATAGAAACGTTCTCGCTTTTCTTGGCAATCTTGTCAATTTCATCCACGTAGATAATGCCACGCTCTGCACGTTCAATGTTAAAGTCAGCAGCCTGCAAGAGTTTGAGGAGGATATTTTCCACGTCCTCACCCACATAACCAGCCTCCGTCAGTGCTGTCGCATCTGCAATCGCAAAAGGCACATTCAAGCTCTTAGCCAAGGTCTGGGCAAGGAAAGTTTTCCCTGAACCAGTTGGACCAATCATCAAGATGTTTGACTTCTGCAAATCCACATCTTCTGACTCTTCACGCGTATCGTGAAAATTGATGCGTTTGTAGTGGTTGTAAACCGCCACTGCCAAGGCACGCTTGGCACGATCTTGACCGATTACATAGTGGTTCAAGATATGGAGGAGTTCGATTGGTTTTGGAACTTCAGACAAGTCTGCCAAGACTTCTTCCGCCAACTCCTCTCGAATGATTTCCTGAGCCAACTCCACACATTCATTACAGATAAAGGCATTGTTCCCTGCGATTATTTTTTGTACTTCTTCTTGGCTTTTGCCACAAAATGAGCAATAAACCATCATATCATTATTCCTATTTGTAGGCATGATTTCCTTCCGTTCTATTCTATACTGTCATTCTATCTAAAATAAGGTCATGTAAAAGGCATGGACACTATTTACCAAGTTGGTAAAGGCATTTAACCAGAGCAGGACAGAAAGTCCATAACGCTTTTTACGAAAAGCCTGTGCTCCTGCAAGCAAGCAGACCAAACACAGCATGGCTGTGAAAAAACCAAATATACTACGTTCCATTAGACTTCCTTTCTCTTGCGGTATTGGATAGTAAAATCATAAGGATTTTTCTCATCTTTGGCGTAAAATTTGCTTGAAACTATTTCAAAAATAGACAAGTCAAACTCTTCAGGAAAATAGGTATCTCCCTCTACCCGAGCATGAATGTGAGTTACAATCACTTCGTCAAGGTAAGGTTCAAAAGCCTGAAAAATTTGCTTTCCACCGAGAATATAAAGATTCTTATCTTGAGCCTGATACCAGTCGAGAACAGACTGGACGTCCTGAAAAGTAGCAACCCCATCTATCTTTTCTTCCGAATTACGCGTCAAAATCAGGGTTTCCCGTTTTGGAAGCAGGCGACGCCCCATTCCATCAAAGGTTACCCGCCCCATCAAGATAGCATGATTCAGAGTTGTTTCTTTGAAGTGTTGCAGTTCTGCTGGCAAATGCCAAGGTAGGCGATTGTCCTTCCCAATCACACCCTCTTCATCCTGAGCCCAAATAGCTACGATTTTCTTAGTCATGCTTCCATCCTTTTTACTGATAGTACTATTTTATCAAAAAACTCAAAAAAAGACTGGTTTGGAATAGCTTACAAAATAGAAAAAATCTGTAAGAAATTTCCTACAGATTTATCTATGTTGCCTTGTTTCTTACAAACCAGGTGCTTGTCCAAGTTCTGCTGCAAGCATCCAGATTGTTTTATCCGTTTCATTTTTAGCGTCTGAGAAGATACCATTTGTCACATCATCACCTTCTTCATCAGTAACATCCAAACCTTTTTGGAAAAGTTCTGACAAGTAACGGTAGATAACAAGGACACGTTCCAAACTTTCTTCAACATTGCGGTATTCACCAGCTTCTTCTTCGATTTCACTGTTTTGAAGGAATTCTGTCAATGTAGAGAATGGGCTTCCACCGAGTGTAATCAAGCGTTCGCTGATCTCATCTAATTGACCGTCAAGATCTTCCATGTACTCATCCATTTTTGGATGCCACACAAGGAAACCACTACCACGCATATACCAGTGCACTTGGTGTAAAGCCACATAGGCTACGTACAAGTCAGCAACAGCTTGATTCAAGACTTCCTTTGTTTTTGCTAATGCTACTGGCGCTGCTTTTGTTAATGTTGCGACATCTTTTGCTGCTTCTTTTTTCAATTCTACCATTTTATTTTACCTCATTCATTATTTTTATGTAAGCACTTCTTAATGATTACTACCTTAGTATACTACTAAGGAAAGACAATAGCAAGCCAAATGACCCACATGAGAAAAGTTGCAATAGACTGATAATTTAAGAATTCTTTAGAAGACGAAAAAGAGGTCTGGATGCTTATAGTCAATGGAAATCCATCAGCAAACTAGGAAACTAAACCCAGTTTAGCCAAAGCATAAGTTTTGAGGTCGCAGGTAGAACTGACCACGTTGATGTGGTTTGAAGAAATTCCCCAAGGCCAAATTTCAAGTTCA
>NZ_VMLH01000031.1:0-1988 GCF_013276595.1 Streptococcus sp. 10824 | reverse complement strand
ACAGTGTTTTGAGCAGCCTACGGCTAGTTTCCTAGCTTGCTCTTTGATTTTCATTGAGCATAAAATACAAGAAGATAACTTCTTGAAAAAACAAAAATAGCTCCCTAAGAACTAGGGAGCCCCGACCTCTAAAAGAGGTGCCCAAACAATATGATACCGAAAAATAGGATAATTGTCAATAGCTAACTCTTATTCCTCGCTGGTTTCAGCGTCGTCATCTGAAAACTCGTCGTCGTCTTCGTTGAGATCCACATCTTCTCCCAAGTCATCTGGAGCGATTTCGTTGATTTCTGCATCATAAGCTTCCACTTCATTTTTTTCATCATCTGGATTTTCATCATCGTATGAAAGAGCTGGATCTGCTTCGTATGCATCTTCGTCTTCTGGATCATCTGCATTGTAGTCAATGGCATCTGAATCACCATCCATAAAGGCATTGACACGTTTTTTCTTAGCTTTTGGTGCTACTTCATCGTCGTCATTTTCTTCAAGAGCGATGATTTCTTCGTCGATTTCGTCCACACCATACCATGAACGAAGACCCCATTTGTTGTCCCCAAGTGAGATGAAGCTACCGTCAAAGTTCAACTCTGTGTAGAACAAAGGCAAAGCTTCGCGGATATCGCTGTTTGATGTTCCAAGGTAGTTTTGAATTTCATTTACAAGATCGCTAAAATGCATCTCCTGATCGCGACCACGAAGTTTCAAGATAGCACGCGCTACCTCAATCATAGATAGTTCACTTTTTTCTTGCCCAGCAAATACTTCTAATTCCAAAGCGTTTCTCCTCATTTATACTACTATCGCCAGAGCAAACAGACTCTGACCTCATTTTATCATTTACTCTTTATTTTACGATAATTTTGCGGAATAGTCAAAGGTTAAGGGGGAGAAAGTGGCAGGATTAGACTAATTCCAATATAAAACTCCTTCCTTTTTCTGTTGCTCCATTTTCCACAAATCCAAGCGACTTGAAACACCTCCTAGAAGCATGATTGTAGGTGTAGATTTCCTTGACTCTCAATTCTTTCCATCCTTTTACTCGAGCCAATTCAATCAAAGCACTTAGAATCTTTTTTCCAAGTCCTCGATGTTGGTAAGCGGAATTCCCAATCACAATGGGGAGATTATCCTGAGATAGTGTAATATCCCCAATTGGAAACCATTCTCCCTTCTCCTTGACTTCAATCCAAAAAAGCTCACCATGCCGATCCAAATAGGAATACATGACTTCCAAGGTCGCTTGACTGTAAGGAAGCTTCACCCCATCTACGAGGTAAACCAAGTTCACATCCTGATACCAAGCAAAAGCTTCCTCACAATGATTGACCTTATAATAAGGAACAAGACACAATGCACTACCTTTTCAACAAAAGAGTTGCTGCTTGATTAAAACCATCACACCAGTTATACCATTTTGCTTCATACCCATCTTGAGCTAGGATACGATCTTCTAAATCAAAAACAGAGTAAATAGACTTCCTGCAAAACTAGAATCCTAGTTCATGATTGATAATGCCAGCAATCAAATTCATTCGTAATCCGAAGCGTTTACGATGATTTCGATAGGTTGTTGAAATCATTGTAAACGTTTTTACTTTGGCAAAGATGTTCTCAACCTTGCTTCTCTCCTTAGATAGCGCATGGTTATAGGCTTTCTCTTCAGCTGTTAGCGGCTTGAGTTTGCTGGATTTACGTGGAGTTTGTGCTTGAGGATATAGCTTCATAAGCCCTTGATAAGCACTGTCAGCCAAGATTTTACCAGCTTGTCCGATATTTCTGCGACTCGTTTTGAACAACTTCATATCATGACAATAGTTCACAGTGATCTCCAAAGAAACAATTCTCCCTTGGCTTGTGACAATCGCCTGAGCCTTCATAGCGTGGCATTTCTTTTTACCAGAATCATTCGCTAATTGTTTTTTTAGGGCGATTGATTTTTACTTCCGTCGCATCAATCATTACCGTGTCCTCAGAACTGAGAGGAG
>NZ_VMLH01000030.1:0-2121 GCF_013276595.1 Streptococcus sp. 10824 | reverse complement strand
CTGACAGTGGTTATCAAGGGCTCATGAAGCTATATCCTCAAGCGCAAACTCCGAGGAAATCCAGCAAACTCAAGCCGCTAACAGCTGAAGAGAAAGCCTGTAACCATGCGCTATCTAAGGAGAGAAGCAAGGTTGAGAATATTTTTGACAAAGTATAGTAGATTGAAACTAGAATAGTACACCTCTACTTCTAAAACATTGTTAGAAATCGATTTGACTGTCTTGATTGATTTGTCCTGTTCTTATTTCATTTCACTATGAAAACGTTTAAAATATCTTCAACAACCTATCGAAATCATCGTAAACACTTCGGATTACGAATGAATTTGATTGCTGGTATTATCAATCATGAACTAGGATTCTAGTTTTGCAGGAAGTCTAATAATGAAAATAAAGGACTAAAGTAATAACTCTAAATATATCTGATTTTTATAGGACGTTTCATAAAAAAATCTACATACCTAGAGTCCTATTTAGTTATGTATCTTACATAAAGAGAAAGGAATTAATTATCATGAAATTATCTTTGTATAGTGAAGTTGACCATTACCATTCTTTAAGTTCTTATTCTTTAAATGATATTACACATACTGATACCCCAAAAAATATTATTGAAAAGTCTAAAAAAGATAAGTATAGATACCCAATAGTAATACTTAATAAAGAACATAAAGTAATTGGATTTTTTTGCCTACACCTAAACACTGGTCCTAAAGAGTATGGCTATTATCAAAATGATTATGCGCTTATTAGAGGATTTTCTATTGATGATAATTTCAGAAATCAAGGATATGGTTCTAATGCTCTGAATAAAATATTTGAATTCATAGACTCAACTTTAAAATTAGAAATTAACCATATTGTATTGGCTGTAAATGAAAAAAATATATTGGCTCAAAAAGCATATAGAAATTCAGGTTTTTTTGTTGTGAAGAAAGATTTAGAAGGAAAAAAGGGGAAATTAATTATTATGGAGAAAAGCAGAAACTAGTATCATTTCTAGTTTCTGCTTTTCACTAAGTCTGCTATAAATTTAGTATTCTAGCTTATTTGCATATTTTGAGAGGAATAATCTATATACTAAACTTTTATGTTTATAATTCATTCCTTTCGTTTCACTCAAGGCACAAGACAGAATGAAAAAGTGGTGTGCTCTTTATTTTGTTTTATAATAATAGTGAGAAAGTCTATCACTACTACAAATCACGGGGAGGTGAATAAGTGAGTGATACAGCCACTACCTCGCATATTTATAGGTGTCATTCTTTCCATCAAGCACAAGAACTGTGACTAGGAGAACGTAAACTTATAATTGAATAAGCGAATCGTTTGTGAAAAGGAAAGAATAGTCAAGGGATAGGCAGACTCCTCATGTTAAAAGCCAAATTTCAATTTAAAAAATTTTGATTTCCCTTCCTTTTTCCATCGTTCGATTAAGCGACGGCTATCGATTGTCAAATGTTTGGCTTTTGTAGTATAATGGTTTTTCATCTCTGTGCCTTTCTTGTGTTTGTGGTTGAACAACAAGTATAACACAGAGGTGTTTTCTTATGCCTAGAAGAGCTTTCATTTGACAAGAGGAACCCTTGAAGCAGTTTTGTCAGCTAAACCAAGGCTAATCTTAGCCTTGGCTTTCCAGCTTAACAGCTCCAAGCCTCTTATCAAATGAAATCGAGTACTAGCTATCAGCTAGTTGAACCATCTAATTTTTAGGAGGGTTGGATGGCTAACTTCATTATAGAACTTTCAGAAATTCCCCAAGACTATAATAGATTGAAATAAGATGTAACCAAGTCGATTAGGAAAGACAAATGAATTTCTAAAAATGTTTTAGCAACCGCAATGTTCTGGTCTATATTCAATCTACTATATAATACTCTTCGAAAATCTCTTCAAACCACGTCAACGTCTCCTTGCCCTACTCCAGTACAGCCTGCGGCTAGTTTCCTAGTTTGCTCTTTGATTTTCATTGAGTATAATTTGATATAATAGAGAGAAGAACTCGATTGAAGGAGGAAATGATGTCGGTTTTAGTAAAAGAAGTGATTGAAAAGCTTAGACTAGACATTGTCTATGGCGAACCAGAATTGCTTGAAAAGGAAATCAATACAGCAGATATTA
>NZ_VMLH01000003.1:0-48908 GCF_013276595.1 Streptococcus sp. 10824 | reverse complement strand
TAAGAAATTTTTCAGTTACATTGAATGATTTATACTCAATGAAAATCAAAGAGCAAACTAGGAAGCTAGCCGCAGGTTGCTCAAAGCACTGCTTTGAGGTTGTAGATAAGACTGACGAAGTCAGTTACATATATCTACGGCAAGGTGAAGCTGACGTGGCTTGAAGAGATTTTCGAAGAGTATTAGCGACTAGTTAGCTGGGAAAGGAAGATATTTGTGACAAATAATAAACTGTATTCGTTGATAGAATTTAGAAATAAAATATATGAAGAATTAGAACTTTCCAGAAGTGATTTAGCGATTTTACTATGTGCCATGCTTATCGCCTCTATCGGATTAAATATGGATTCGACTCCCGTGATTATTGGAGCCATGTTAATCTCTCCTTTGATGACACCTATTCTGGGGGTGGGGCTCTCTCTAGCTATATTTGATTTTAAATTGTTAAGAAAATCTTTTAAAATATTAGCTATTCAAATTCTTGCCAGTTTAATAGCTTCAACACTTTATTTTTATCTTTCTCCTATTTCGTATGCTAGTTCGGAGATTGTTGCTAGAACCTCTCCGACTATTTGGGATGTTCTCATTGCTTTTGTAGGAGGGATAGCAGGTATTATTGGTGCTAGGAAAAAAGAGACCAATAATATTGTTCCTGGTGTTGCTATTGCAACCGCCTTGATGCCTCCTCTTTGTACAGTAGGTTATGCTATTGCTTCTGCTAATCTAAAATTTATCATAGGCTCCTCTTACCTATTCCTCATCAATTGTAGCTTTATTGTCATTGCGACTTATATAGGTGTTAGGTTGATGATGGTTAAGAAACATTATTTTAAAGATAATGAAGAAGACTCTAAAATGCGCAGGATTTTGCTTCTAGTTGCTGTTTTGCTGATGATTCCGAGTTTTATCTCTGCAACGACTTTAGTGAGAGAAACGTTGAAAAAAGAGTCCCTTAAGAAATTTATATCAGAGCAATTTCAGGGGCATAATATTTTGAAAAAAATCTATTCTAAAAAGACTCATACCCTAAAGCTAACCATTTCAGGAAATTATTTGACAGAAGAAGAACTCGATATGATTTCAAGTAAGAGAGGTGACTATGGTTTAAGTGATGTTTCTGTTCAAGTTTCCCAATTGTCTGATTCAGAACAACTTAGTAAGGAAGAACTGGTAGAATATTTCTTCCAGTATATCAAGGATAAGGAAGCAAAAGAAAAGGAAAAAGCCAATAAATTTGATACAGAGTCTGAGGAACAATAATTTCTTGAGAATAGCTGGTTTTTCTCGTGAGTCTTCTATGTATATCAAAGGAAGACTGAAGTCTTAAGTATAAACTTTTCTTCTATTATAGTAGCTAAGTCTTGACAGGGTTCAAAAAATGGTTTACACTTTATAAAGTTTATTACTTTGAAAAGGTGTGATACTGTGGCTACGGCAACAAAAAAGAAAAAATCAACAGTTAAAAAAAATCTAGTAATCGTGGAGTCGCCTGCTAAGGCCAAGACGATTGAAAAATATCTAGGCAGGAACTACAAGGTTTTAGCCAGTGTCGGGCATATCCGTGATTTGAAGAAATCCAGTATGTCCGTCGATATTGAAAATAATTATGAACCGCAATATATCAATATCCGAGGAAAAGGCCCTCTTATCAATGACTTGAAAAAAGAAGCTAAAAAAGCTAATAAAGTTTTTCTCGCGAGTGACCCGGACCGTGAAGGAGAAGCGATTTCTTGGCATTTGGCCCATATTCTCAACTTGGATGAAAATGATGCTAACCGTGTGGTCTTCAATGAAATCACCAAAGATGCTGTCAAAAATGCTTTTAAAGAACCTCGTAAGATTGATATGGACTTGGTCGATGCCCAACAGGCTCGTCGTGTCCTAGACCGCTTGGTAGGCTATTCGATTTCGCCTATTTTGTGGAAGAAGGTCAAGAAGGGCTTGTCAGCAGGTCGCGTTCAGTCTATTGCGCTTAAACTCATCATTGATCGTGAGAATGAAATCAATGCCTTCCAGCCAGAAGAATACTGGACAATTGATGCTGTCTTTAAAAAGGGAACCAAGCAATTTCAGGCTTCCTTCTATGGAGTAGACGGCAAAAAGTTGAAACTGACTAGCAATGATGAGGTCAAGGAAGTCTTGTCTCGTCTGACTAGCAAAGATTTTTCAGTGGATCAGGTAGATAAGAAAGAGCGCAAGCGCAATGCTCCATTACCCTATACCACTTCATCTATGCAGATGGATGCTGCCAATAAAATTAACTTCCGTACTCGAAAAACCATGATGGTTGCCCAACAGCTCTATGAAGGGATCAATATCGGTTCTGGTGTGCAAGGTTTGATTACCTATATGCGTACTGATTCGACTCGTATCAGTCCAGTGGCACAGAACGAAGCAGCAAGTTTCATTACAGACCGTTTTGGTAGCAAGTATTCTAAGCATGGTAGCAAGGTCAAAAATGCATCAGGTGCTCAGGATGCCCATGAGGCTATTCGTCCGTCAAGTGTCTTTAACACACCGGAAAGTATTGCTAAGTATCTGGATAAGGATCAGCTCAAGCTTTATACTCTTATTTGGAATCGTTTTGTAGCGAGTCAGATGACAGCTGCTGTCTTTGATACCATGGCTGTTAAATTGTCGCAAAATGGTGTTCAATTTGCTGCTAATGGTAGTCAGGTTAAGTTTGATGGTTATCTTGCCATTTATAATGATTCTGACAAGAATAAAATGTTACCAGATATGGCTGTTGGAGATGTGGTTAAGCAGGTGAATAGCAAACCAGAGCAACATTTCACTCAACCGCCTGCTCGTTATTCTGAAGCGACATTGATTAAGACCTTGGAGGAAAATGGTGTTGG
Organism: Streptococcus sp. 10824; assembly: GCF_013276595.1. NCBI lineage: Bacteria > Bacillati > Bacillota > Bacilli > Lactobacillales > Streptococcaceae > Streptococcus > Streptococcus sp. 10824. Next base: position 46,050 of record NZ_VMLH01000003.1, on the reverse strand, counting down.
ACGTCCGTCAACCTACGCACCGACCATTGAAACTATTCAGAAACGTTATTATGTTCGCCTTGCAGCCAAACGCTTTGAACCGACAGAGTTGGGAGAAATTGTTAACAAGCTCATCGTTGAATATTTCCCAGATATCGTAAACGTGACCTTCACAGCTGAAATGGAAGGCAAGCTGGATGATGTCGAAGTCGGAAAAGAGCAGTGGCAACGTGTTATTGATGCCTTTTACAAACCATTCTCTAAAGAAGTGGCCAAGGCTGAAGAAGAAATGGAAAAAATCCAGATTAAGGATGAACCAGCTGGATTTGACTGTGAAGTGTGTGGCAGTCCAATGGTCATTAAACTTGGTCGATTTGGTAAGTTCTACGCTTGTAGCAATTTCCCAGATTGCCGCCATACCCAAGCAATTGTGAAAGAGATTGGTGTTGAGTGTCCAAGTTGTCATCAGGGACAAATCATTGAGCGTAAAACCAAACGCAATCGCCTTTTCTATGGTTGCAATCGCTATCCAGAATGTGAATTTACCTCTTGGGACAAGCCTGTTGGTCGTGACTGTCCAAAATGTGGAAACTTCCTCATGGAGAAAAAAGTCCGTGGTGGTGGCAAGCAGGTTGTTTGTAGCAAGGGTGACTACGAAGAAGAAAAGATTAAATAAGAAGAGAGTCCTGAAAGTGAATTTCAGGCTCTTTTTGGTTAGAACTTGACAAAATTCATCATTGTATGCGAAACTAGAAGAAGATTATTTTAATTAGGAGTAGTTATGCGTCTTATCTATCTGATAATTGGTTTTTTATCACTGGCCTTGGCAATTGTTGGGGTTGTTTTACCCTTGTTGCCTACAACGCCTTTTCTTTTGTTGTCTATTGCTTGTTTCTCCAGAAGTTCCAAGCGCTTCGAAGATTGGTTGTATCATACCAAGCTCTATCAAGCATATGTTGCTGATTTTCGCGAGACTAAGTCTATTGCGCGTGAACGTAAAAAAGAGATTATTGTCTCTATCTACATCTTGATGGGAATTTCCATTTATTTTGCACCTCTTTTACCTGTCAAAATCGGTCTGGGAGCCTTGACCATCTTTATCACCTATTATCTCTTTAAGGTTATTCCAGACAAAGAATAGTTAAAATAGTAGTTATTTGCCTTGATAAAAATAAAAACATATTCACAACAATATGATATAATAAATTCAAAGTAATATTCAAGGAGAATCAAATGATTTACGAATTTTGTGCTGAAAATGTGACCTTGCTTGAAAAAGCGATGGAGGCTGGAGCTCGTCGAATCGAACTCTGTGATAATCTTGCAGTTGGTGGGACAACACCCAGCTATGGAGTGACTAAGGCAGCAGTTGAACTGGCAGCTAACTACAATACAACCATCATGACCATGATTCGTCCACGTGGTGGTGACTTTGTCTATAATGACTTAGAAATTGCTATTATGCTAGAAGACATTCGGTTGATTGCTCAGGCTGGAAGTCAAGGGGTTGTTTTTGGGGCTTTAACTGCTGATAAGAAGTTGGATAAGACTAATCTGGAGAAGTTGATAGCTGCATCAAAAGGAATGGAAATTGTCTTTCATATGGCCTTTGATGAATTGAGCGAAGAAGACCAACTGGAAGCCATTGACTGGCTCAGCCAAGCAGGTGTCACTCGTATCCTGACTCGTTCTGGTGTGTCTGGCGATTCACTAGAGAAACGTTTTGCTCACTATCACAGAATTTTGGAACATGCTAAAGGTAAAATTGAAATTCTACCAGGTGGAGGGATTGACCTTGACAACCGTCAAACCTTTATTGACCAGCTGGGGATAACACAATTGCATGGAACCAAGGTTGTCTTTTAAAAAATAGAAAGGAACTGCTAGCTTTTGATAGCAGTTTTCACTTATGTTTGAAATTTTTAAATCCTATCAATTTAATAAAGAAAAGGCTCATGCTTATGGTTTTGTAGAAAATAGTGGAGTCTGGACCTATAGTTGCCAGATTTTGCAGGGTGACTTTGTCATGACTGTGTCCATTACTGCTGATAATGTGAACTTTCAGGTCTTTGACCAGGAAACCGGTGACCTCTATCCTCAAGTTCATATGGAAAGTATGCGTGGGAGTTTTGTAGGAAGTGTCCGTGAGGCTTGTTTGGAGATTCTTTACCAGATTCGGAAGGCTTGTTTTGATGTGCAAGATTTTATCTTTCCTCAGACTAAGCGTATCATGGTTCAGGTTCAGGAAAAGTATGGAAACCAGTTGGAGTATCTGTGGGAGAAATCGCCTGATACGGCAGTATTAAGACATGAAGGAAATCAAAAGTGGTATGCCGTCTTGATGAAAATCTCTTGGGATAAGCTGGAAAAGGGCAGAGAAGGACAAGTGGAAGCAGTCAATCTCAAACATGATCAAGTAGTGGACCTGCTTTCACAAAAGGGCATTTATCCAGCTTTTCATATGAACAAACGCTACTGGATTAGTGTGGCGCTTGATGATACGTTGTCAGATGAAATGGTACTGGAATTGATAGAAAAAAGTTGGAACTTAACCTCTAAAAAATGAAACATTTCAAGGATTTTCAAGAACTTTCAATTAGCTAAATATTCTCTACTGAAGAAATTTTCAGAAAATATTTGATTTTTTCTTGACAAGTGCTTTTGCCTATGCTAAAATACTTAACAAGATATCAAACGAAGGAGAAAGTCAAACATGAAAACAGCTAAGTTTAATCAATTCGCTTTGTTGTTGAGGTACTCGGGCTAGTGCAAAAAGCATTAGTCCTGTTTGGCTTACCAAGCGGGAGTAAATCAACATCTCGCTTGGGTTTCTGAGCGAGATGTTTTTTTTAAAATCACATTTGGAAAAGGGGAAATCTTATGCGAACAGTTGAATTTCTAGATACCAGCCTTCGGGATGGAGAGCAGACACCCGGTGTTAACTTTTCAATCAAAGAAAAAATTGCCATAGCAAGGCAGCTTGAGAAATGGGGTATTTCAGCCATTGAAGCTGGTTTTCCGGCGGCGAGTCCTGATTCATTCACAGCAGTGCAGGAGATTGCTAAGGCCTTGAAGAAAACGGCGGTAACTGGTCTGGCCCGCTCTGTCAAGTCTGATATTGATGCTTGTTACGAGGCCCTAAAGGACGCCAAGTATCCACAAGTTCACGTCTTTATCGCTACCAGTCCCATTCATCGTAAGTATAAGCTCAATAAGAGCAAGGAAGAGATTTTGGAAGCTATTAAGGAGCATGTTTCTTATGCCCGTTCTAAGTTTGAAGTGGTCGAATTCTCTCCTGAGGATGCGACTAGAACAGAGTTGGATTTCCTCTTACAAGTTGTTCAAACAGCGGTTGATGCAGGGGCGTCTTATATCAATATCCCTGATACGGTTGGATTTACCACGCCAGAGGAGTACGGTGCTATCTTCAAATACTTGATTGAGAATGTCAAGACGGATCGTCAGATTATCTATTCGCCTCACTGCCACGATGACCTTGGAATGGCAGTGGCAAATAGCCTTGCTGCCGTCAAGAATGGGGCAGAACGTGTTGAAGGAACCATCAATGGTATTGGTGAGAGAGCTGGAAATGCTTCTTTGGAAGAAATAGCAGTTACTCTCAATATTCGCCAAGATTACTACCAAGCAGAAACCAGTATTGTCCTAAATGAGACCATCAATACGTCAGAAATGGTTTCTCGCTTCTCAGGAATTCCAGTTCCTAAAAACAAGGCTGTGGTTGGTGGTAATGCTTTTTCTCATGAATCTGGTATTCACCAAGATGGAGTTCTTAAAAATCCTCTCACTTATGAGATTATCACCCCTGAATTGGTTGGTGTTAAGAGTAATAGTCTTCCGCTTGGAAAATTGTCTGGTCGCCATGCCTTCGTTGAGAAGCTGATAGAACTAGCCCTAGATTTTACAGAAGAGGATATCAAACCACTCTTTGCTAAGTTCAAGGCACTGGCCGACAAGAAACAAGAAATCACAGATGCAGATATTCGTGCGCTGGTAGCTGGAACCATGGTTGAAAATCCAGAAGGCTTCCATTTTGATGATTTACAACTTCAAACCCATGCAGATAATGACATTGAAGCGCTCGTTAGCCTAGCCAATATGGATGGTGAGAAGGTCGAATTTAATGCGACAGGTCAAGGTTCCGTTGAAGCGATCTTTAACGCTATCGACAAGTTCTTTAACCAATCCGTTCGCTTGGTGTCCTATACCATTGATGCGGTAACGGATGGAATCGATGCCCAAGCTCGGGTTTTGGTCACTGTTGAAAACAGAGATACAGAGACCATATTTAACGCAGCAGGTCTTGATTTCGATGTGTTGAAGGCTTCGGCTATTGCCTATATAAACGCTAATACCTTTGTTCAAAAAGAGAATGCTGGTGAGATGGGACGCAGTGTTTCTTACCGCGACATGCCGAGTGTGTAAAGGAGAATGCTATGACAAATAAAATAGTAGTTCTAGCAGGGGACGGAATTGGCCCAGAAATCATGGAGGCTGGTTTAGAAGTCCTGGAGGCTCTAGCTGAAAAAACAGATTTTGACTATGAGGTTGACAGACGACCCTTCGGAGGTGCAGGTATTGATGCAGCAGGGCATCCTTTACCTGATGAAACCCTCAATGTATGTCGTGAAGCAGATGCCATTCTCCTAGCGGCTATCGGTAGTCCTCAGTATGATGGAGCAGTGGTTCGGCCTGAACAAGGCTTGCTAACTCTCCGTAAGGAACTCAATCTTTACGCTAATATTCGCCCTGTAAAAATCTTTGACAGTCTTAAGCATTTGTCACCACTAAAACCGGAACGAATTGCTGGTGTAGACTTTGTCGTGGTGCGTGAGTTGACAGGCGGGATTTACTTTGGAGATCATATCCTTGAAGAGCGTAAAGCGCGTGATATTAACGACTATAGCTATGAGGAAGTAGAGCGAATTATTCGCAAAGCCTTTGAAATCGCAAGAAATCGCAGAAAAATCGTTACTAGTATCGATAAGCAAAATGTTCTAGCGACCTCAAAACTCTGGCGGAAAGTAGCTGAGGAAGTCGCGCAGGATTTCCCAGATGTGACCTTGGAACACCAGTTAGTCGACTCAGCTGCCATGCTTATGATTACTAATCCTGCCAAGTTTGATGTCATCGTGACGGAGAATCTTTTCGGAGATATTCTATCTGATGAATCAAGCGTTCTATCTGGCACACTTGGGGTTATGCCATCAGCCAGTCATTCTGAAAATGGCCCAAGTCTCTATGAGCCCATTCACGGTTCAGCGCCTGATATTGCAGGTCAAGGAATTGCTAATCCTATCTCCATGATTTTATCAGTGGCCATGATGTTGAGAGACAGTTTTGGACGTTATAAGGATGCAGAGCGTATTGAGCGTGCTGTTGAAGCTAGTTTAGCGGCTGGCGTTTTAACGAGAGATATAGGTGGACAGGCTTCGACCAAGGAAATGACAGAAGCTATTATTGCAAGGTTATGAAGTTAGACGAAAAAATTACTCTAGTCCTTTTGATTTGGAATGTCATGGTTTTCTTGATTTATGGTATTGACAAATCTAAGGCGAGGAGAAGAGCTTGGCGCATCCCTGAGAAAATCTTACTCATTTTAGCCTTTACTTGTGGTGGTTTTGGTGCTTGGCTAGCAGGAATCATCTTTCACCACAAGACTCGAAAATGGTACTTTAAAACAGTTTGGTTTCTTGGGATGGTGACTACACTAGTAGCCTTATATGTTATTTGGAGGTAATAGATGGCAGGAAAATCGATTTTTGATAAATTATGGGACCGTCATGTCATCACAGGAGAAGAGGGGCAGCCCCAACTCATGTATGTGGATCAGCACTATATTCATGAAGTGACCAGCCCTCAGGCTTTTCAAGGTTTGCGAGATGCAGGGCGCAGATTGAGACGACCAGACTTGACATTTGGAACATTTGACCACAATGTCCCGACGGTCAATATCTACGATATTCGAGATGTGATTTCTAAGGCTCAAATTGATAAGCTGGCTGAAAATGTTGAGGAGTTTGGGATTGAACATGCGGCCCATGGTTCTGAAAAACAAGGAATTGTTCACATGGTTGGTCCAGAAACAGGACGAACCCAACCAGGGAAATTCATCGTCTGTGGAGATAGCCACACAGCAACCCACGGGGCTTTCGGAGCTATCGCCTTTGGGATTGGGACCAGTGAGGTCGAACATGTCTTTGCGACACAGACCCTCTGGCAGGTCAAACCCAAGAAAATGCTGGTGGAATTTACAGGTGTTCCTCAAAAAGGAGTTTATTCCAAGGATTACATTTTAGCCTTGATTGCCAAGTACGGTGTTGCTTGCGGCGTTGGCTACGTGGTGGAATATCGTGGACAGGCGATTGATGCACTGAGCATGGAAGAGCGAATGACCATCTGCAATATGTCCATCGAGTTTGGATCCAAGATGGGAATCATGAATCCGGATCAAACTACCTATGATTATCTCAAGGGACGAGAATGTGTTCCAGAGGACTTTGAAGAGGCTGTGGCGGATTGGAAAACAATTGTCAGTGATGATGATGCTGTTTATGATAAGGTTATCCAGATGGATGTTTCAGACTTGGCTCCTATGGTGACCTGGGGAACCAACCCTGCTATGGGGGTTGACTTTGACAGTAGCTTCCCAGAAATTAAGGATATGAATGATGAGCGCGCCTACAATTACATGGATTTGGAGCCTGGTCAAAAGCCAGCAGATATTGAACTGGGCTATATCTTTATAGGTTCATGTACTAATGCTCGTCTCAGCGACTTGCAACTGGCTGCGCGATTTGTCAAAGGAAAGAAAATTGCTCCTAATCTAACAGCTATCGTGGTTCCAGGCTCTCGTCCTGTGAAACGAGCTGCTGAGAAGTTGGGCTTGGATAAAGTTTTCTTAGATGCTGGCTTTGAGTGGAGAGACCCAGGTTGCTCCATGTGCCTAGGGATGAATCCGGACAAGGTTCCTGGTGGTGTCCACTGCGCCTCAACCAGCAATCGTAACTTTGAAGATAGACAAGGCTTTGGTGCTAAGACCCATCTATGCAGTCCAGCCATGGCAGCAGCAGCAGCTATTGCAGGGCGCTTCGTAGATGTTCGGCAAATGCCAGAAGCCCAGTAAGGAGAGGATATGGAGAAATTTACAGTTTATACGGGAACGACCGTTCCTCTCATGAATGATAACATCGACACCGACCAAATTCTACCCAAGCAGTTTCTCAAGCTGATTGATAAAAAAGGCTTTGGTAAGTACCTCATGTATGCTTGGCGTTATCTGGATGACAAGTATACTGAAGATCCAGACTTTGTCTTTAACCGACCTGAATATCGGAAAGCTAGTATTCTTATCTCAGGGGATAACTTTGGGGCAGGGTCTTCGAGGGAACATGCAGCTTGGGCTCTAGCGGACTATGGTTTTAAGGTCGTGATTGCAGGGTCTTTTGGGGACATTCATTACAATAATGAACTCAATAATAGCATGTTACCTATTGTTCAGCCTAGAGAGGTTAGAGAGAAACTAGCCCAGCTACAACCAAGTGACCAGGTAACTGTGGACTTGGAACAACAGAAAATCATCTCACCAATTGGAGAATTCACTTTCGAAATCGATAGTGAGTGGAAACACAAGCTCTTAAATGGTTTGGATGATATTGGTATTACCTTGCAGTATGAAGATTTGATTGCTGCCTATGAAAAACAACGACCAGCCTACTGGCAGGACTAGAAGAAAAATAGAAAAGGAAATAGAACTATGACAAAACACATTCAATGGAAGGGAACACTTTCACAAGAAGGCTATGACATTTTAAAAGGTGAGGGCGGATGTATCGTTTGCCCTACTAAAGTTGGTTATATCATCATGACTAGTGACAAGGCTGGTCTTGAACGTAAGTTTGAAGCTAAAGAACGTAACCGTAACAAACCAGGTGTTGTTCTCTGCGGTAGCATGGATGAGCTTCGTGCTTTAGCACAACTTAACCCAGAAATTGAAGCCTTCTACCAAAAACATTGGGATGAAGATATTCTTCTTGGTTGTATCCTTCCTTGGAAACCAGAAGCCTTTGAAAAACTCAAAGCGTATGGGGATGGCCGTGAAGAGCTGATGACTGACGTGCGTGGTACTAGCTGTTTTGTTATCAAATTCGGGAAAGCTGGTGAACAATTGGCTGCCAAGCTTTGGGAAGAAGGCAAGATGGTATATGCCTCATCAGCTAACCCATCTGGAAAAGGAAACCGCGGTAAGGTGGAAGGTATCGGAGAACGAATCGAAGGAGCAGTGGACCTTGTCATTGAAGCAGACGACTATGTGGCATCTATCCAACCTGACAAAACGATTGAAACACGCTATGAGCAAGGTGTGATGGTCTCTATGGTCGATAAAGACGGTAAACTCATCCCAGAACAAGGAGGAGCACGCTCAACTTCACCAGCTCCAGTTGTGATCCGCAAAGGACTTGACATTGATAAAATCATGATGCACCTGTCAGATACCTTTAACTCATGGGACTACCGTCAGGGCGAGTATTATTAGAATGTAGAAGAAGTGGGGAGAAAATAATTTCCCCTCTTTCTTTTATTTTTAACACAAGCAAAACCCGAACAATATATTTTAATTCATAAAATAATTTGACAAAAACTGTACTTTAGTTTATAATAAATTAAGGAAACGTCGGAAAAGGCGTAGTGATGCGAGAGCATAGGTAGGTCATTACAAAAGAAACGAGACATCGATATGTTAAATGAATTTCCAATTTTTGATTACGAAGATATTCAATTGATTCCAAATAAATGTGTCATTAAAAGCCGTGCAGAAGCGGATACAAGTGTCACTTTAGGAAATCACACCTTTAAACTACCTGTTGTGCCAGCGAATATGCAGACGATTTTGGATGAAAATGTAGCAGAGCAACTGGCTAAAGGTGGTTACTTCTACATTATGCACCGTTTTGATGAGGCAGGACGCATTCCTTTTATTAAACGCATGCACGATCAAGGACTCATTGCTTCTATCTCTGTCGGTGTTAAGGACTATGAGTATGATTTTGTTAGCCAGCTCAAGGCTGATGCTCCTGAGTATATCACTATTGATATTGCTCATGGTCATGCGGATAGCGTGATTTCTATGATTCAACACATCAAGAAAGAATTGCCAGATACCTTTGTCATTGCTGGAAATGTGGGAACACCAGAAGCTGTGCGTGAATTGGAAAATGCTGGTGCGGATGCGACTAAGGTCGGAATTGGTCCTGGTAAGGTTTGTATAACCAAGGTCAAGACAGGTTTTGGTACAGGTGGTTGGCAGTTGGCTGCTCTCCGTTGGTGTGCCAAGGCTGCGCGTAAACCGATTATCGCTGATGGAGGAATTCGTACTCACGGTGATATTGCCAAGTCTATCCGATTCGGTGCCAGCATGGTCATGATTGGTTCCCTCTTTGCAGGACACATCGAAAGTCCAGGGAAAACGATTGAAGTCGATGGTGAACAGTTCAAAGAATATTACGGTTCAGCCTCACAATATCAAAAGGGTGCTTACAAAAATGTGGAAGGAAAACGCATCTTACTTCCTGCCAAAGGTCATCTGCAAGACACTTTAACTGAGATGGAACAAGACCTTCAAAGTGCTATTTCTTATGCAGGTGGACGTCAGGTTGCTGACCTTAAACACGTTGATTATGTTATCGTGAAAAACTCAATCTGGAATGGGGATGCTTCCCACTAAGACGAGCTATCCGTCTAGAAAAAAACTTGTTATTAGAGCAAATTTTTGTTATAATAAAACAAGTTTCCACCCTTAGTGTAATGGATATCACGTAAGATTCCGGTTCTTGAGATGGGGGTTCGATTCCCTCAGGGTGGATGTAAATAGCTTAAGAAAGCCTTTAATAGGGCTTTTTTCTTTATCCTGACCCAAATTTGCCCTTAATACTCTTCGAAAATNNTGAGCAACCTGCGGCTAGCCTCCTAGTTTGCTCTTTGATTTTCATTGAGTATAAAACTGAAAATCTCTGTCTAAAGAATGCCCAAATCCCCTTCAGTCCCGTTTTAGAGTGACTCAGGAGGCTTTTTTTGATATAATAAAAAGGACTGTTATCAGTTAGAAAGAGGTTGGTATGAAAGAATTACAAACTGTACTAAAGAACCATTTTGCAATCGAATTTGCAGACAAAAAGTTACTGGAGACTGCCTTTACTCATACGAGTTATGCCAATGAGCACCGCCTCTTAAAAATTTCACACAATGAACGCTTGGAATTTTTAGGAGACGCTGTTCTACAGTTATTGATTTCAGAATATCTGTATAAAAAATATCCTAAAAAGCCCGAAGGAGATTTGTCCAAACTCCGTGCCATGATTGTTCGCGAGGAGAGTTTGGCTGGTTTTGCGCGTGATTGCCAGTTTGATCAGTTTATCAAGCTGGGTAAGGGGGAAGAAAAATCTGGTGGTCGCAATCGTGACACCATTCTTGGGGATGCCTTTGAAGCCTTTCTTGGCGCCCTCCTTTTGGACAAGGATGTGGCCAAGGTCAAGGAATTTATCTATCAAGTCATGATTCCCAAGGTTGAAGCAGGTGAGTTTGAGATGATTACAGATTACAAAACCCATCTCCAAGAGTTACTTCAGGTCAATGGCGATGTCGCTATTCGTTATCAGGTGATTTCTGAAACGGGTCCTGCCCATGATAAGGTCTTTGATGTAGAGGTTCTTGTTGAAGGTAAGAGTATCGGTCAAGGTCAAGGTCGTTCTAAGAAACTAGCAGAGCAGGAAGCTGCTAAAAATGCCGTTGAGAAAGGTCTGGATTCATGTATTTAAAGGAAATCGAAATTCAGGGATTCAAGTCTTTTGCTGACAAGACCAAGGTCGTCTTTGACCAAGGTGTGACGGCAGTTGTTGGACCAAATGGATCTGGAAAGTCCAATATTACAGAAAGTCTGCGGTGGGCCTTGGGGGAGTCTAGTGTTAAGAGTCTACGTGGTGGCAAGATGCCGGATGTCATTTTTGCTGGAACTGAAAGTCGCAAACCTCTCAATTATGCTTCTGTAGTTGTGACTCTGGATAATAATGATGGATTTATCAAGGATGCGGGTCAAGAAATCAGAGTAGAACGCCATATCTATCGTAGTGGAGATAGCGAATACAAGATTGACGGAAAGAAAGTCCGTCTGCGTGATATTCATGACCTTTTCTTGGATACTGGATTGGGACGAGATTCCTTCTCCATCATTTCCCAAGGGAAGGTTGAGGAGATTTTTAATTCCAAGCCTGAAGAACGCAGAGCTATTTTTGAAGAAGCTGCAGGAGTTTTAAAATACAAGACTCGTAGAAAAGAGACTGAGAGCAAATTGCAACAAACTCAGGATAATCTAGACCGCTTAGAGGACATTATCTACGAGTTGGATAATCAAATCAAGCCTCTTGAGAAGCAAGCTGAAAATGCCCGTAAGTTTTTAGACTTGGAAGGTCAACGCAAGGCTATTTATTTAGACGTGCTGGTTGCTCAAATCAAGGAAAATAAGGCTGAACTAGACTTGACAGAAGAAGAGTTGGCTCAGGTTCAGGAATTATTGACGAGTTATTACCAAAAGCGTGAAAAATTAGAGGAAGAAAATCAAGCTCTTAAAAAGCAACGCCAAGATTTACAGGCTGAAATGGCCAAAGACCAAGGCAGTTTGATGGACTTGACCAGTCTGATTAGTGATTTAGAGAGAAAATTAGCCCTATCGAAATTAGAATCTGAGCAAGTAGCCCTCAATCAACAGGAAGCACAAGACCGTTTGGCTGCTTTGGAAGATAAGAGAAAATCACTCAGCCAAGAAAAATCTGATAAAGAAAGCTCTTTAGCCCTCTTGGAAGAAAATCTAATCCAAAATAATCAAAAACTCAATCGTTTAGAAGCTGAATTACTAGCTTTTTCAGATGATCCTGATCAGATGATTGAGCTCTTGCGTGAACGCTTTGTGGCGCTTTTACAAGAAGAAGCAGATGTCTCAAACCAGCTGACCCGTATCGAAAATGAGTTGGAAAATAGCCGTCAGCTTTCTCAAAAACAAGCAGATCAACTAGAAAAACTAAAAGAACAGTTGGCTACAGCTAAAGAGAAGGCTGGTCAGCAAAAAGAAGAGCTTGAAACTGCTAAGGAGCAGGTTCAAAAATTATTGGCTGACTATCAAGCTATTGCCAAGGAGCAAGAGGAGCAGAAATCTTCCTATCAAGCTCAACAAAGTCAACTATTTGACCGTCTGGATAATCTCAAAAACAAGCAGGCCAGAGCTCAAAGTTTGGAAAATATCCTTAGAAATCACAGTAACTTTTATGCAGGTGTTAAGACTGTTCTCCAAGAAAAAGTCCGCCTTGGTGGTATTATTGGTGCTGTTAGTGAGCACCTGACCTTTGATGTGCATTATCAAACTGCCTTGGAAATTGCGCTTGGAGCAAGCAGTCAGCACATCATTGTAGAAGATGAGAACGCGGCGACTAAGGCGATTGATTTCCTCAAACGAAACAGAGCCGGTCGTGCAACCTTCCTTCCGTTGACAACGATCAAGGCGCGTACGATTTCTAGTCAGAACCAAGGTGCTATCGCTGCAAGTCTGGGATTTCTGGGCATGGCAGATGAGTTGGTGACATTCGATACTAGACTGGAAGCTATTTTCAAGAATTTGCTAGCTACGACCGCTATTTTTGATACTGTAGAGCATGCGCGTGCAGCAGCTCGCCAGGTTCGTTATCAGGTTCGTATGGTGACTTTGGACGGTACAGAGTTGCGCACAGGTGGTTCTTACGCAGGTGGAGCTAATCGCCAGAATAATAGTATTTTTATCAAGCCAGAGCTGGAGCAATTACAAAAAGAAATTGCTGAAGAAGAAGCAAGCTTGCGTACAGAAGAGGTGAGTTTGAAGATCTTGCAAAATGAGATGACTGCATTGACAGAAAGATTAGAAGCTATCAAATCTCAAGGAGAGCAAGCTCGTATTCAGGAGCAAGGTTTGTACCTCGCCTATCAACAAACCAGTCAGCAAGTTGAAGAACTGGAAACTCTTTGGAAACTTCAAGAAGAGGAATTAGATCGTCTTTCTGACGGAGATTGGCAAGCAGATAAGGAAAAATGCCAAGAGCGCCTTGCTACCATTGCCAGTGACAAGAAAAATCTGGAAGCTGAGATTGAAGAAATTAAGTCTAATAAAAACGCCATCCAAGAACGCTATCAAAACTTGCAGGAAGAGCTAGCGCAAGCTCGCCTGCTTAAGACAGAACTGCAAGGGCAAAAACGTTATGAAGTGGCTGATATTGACCGTCTAGGCAAGGAATTGGATAATCTGAATATCGAACAAGAGGAAATCCAGCGCCTTCTTCAAGAAAAGGTTGACAATCTTGAGAAAGTTGATACAGAATTGCTCAGTCAACAGGCGGAAGAAGCCAAAATGCAGAAAACAAACCTCCAACAAGGTTTGATTCGTAAGCAGTTTGAATTAGATGATATTGAAGGTCAACTGGATGATATTGCTAGTCATTTGGACCAGGCTCGCCAGCAGAATGAAGAGTGGATTCGCAAGCAAACACGTGCTGAAGCTAAGAAAGAAAAGGTCAGCGAGTATTTGCGCCATTTACAAAGCCAATTAACAGACCAGTACCAGATTAGCTATACTGAAGCACTAGAAAAGGCACATGAATTGGAAAATCTCAATCTGGCAGAGCAAGAGGTGCAGGATTTAGAGAAGGCTATTCGCTCACTGGGTCCTGTCAATTTGGATGCTATTGAACAGTACGAAGAAGTTCACAGCCGTCTGGATTTCCTCAATAGCCAGCGAGATGATATTTTGTCAGCGAAAAACCTGCTCCTTGAGACCATCACAGAGATGAATGATGAGGTCAAGGAACGCTTTAAATCAACCTTTGAAGCGATTCGTGAGTCCTTTAAAGTGACCTTCAAGCAGATGTTTGGCGGAGGTCAGGCGGACCTTATTTTGACTGAGGGAGACTTGCTGACAGCTGGGGTTGAGATTTCAGTCCAACCACCAGGAAAGAAAATCCAGTCTCTTAATCTCATGAGTGGAGGGGAAAAAGCCCTATCGGCTCTTGCTTTGCTTTTTTCTATCATTCGAGTTAAGACTATCCCATTTGTCATCTTGGATGAGGTGGAAGCTGCGCTGGATGAAGCTAATGTTAAACGTTTCGGGGATTACCTCAATCGCTTTGACAAGGATAGTCAGTTCATCGTCGTAACCCACCGTAAGGGAACTATGGCGGCAGCCGATTCCATCTATGGAGTGACCATGCAAGAATCAGGTGTCTCAAAAATTGTTTCGGTTAAGTTAAAAGATTTAGAAAGTATTGAAGGATGACAATTAAACTAGTAGCAACAGAAATCAGAATAGGTAAATTGATACAATAGCATATAAAGAAAGCCTTGAAATTTAGCTGATTTCAGGGCTTTTTAACTGTCTATTGCTATCAGGGTAAAATCATTAGAGATGTTGTGAGTTTATGGAGACACCCTTGATTTGTAAAATGTTAAATAGTAGAGAATCATTTCATCTATTCTTTGTTTACCAGTTTATCGAAATGGCTAGTATAGTGTAATTTTAACTTGTCTTCTCCTAAAATATCAAGCACTTGTATGGCCTGTTTCATTTTTTCAATTCCGCTATCTGAATGACGTTTAAATTCAAAGTAACCAGTTGCATAGAGAAAAACTGTCTGTTCATAAAAGTTTAATTCATTATCTAATAATGCTTTTATCTCGGAGATTAGATAAGTACAGTTTGAAAATTCTTCCTTATCTACGCTCAGAATTAGACAATTGATGGCCAGTTGAGTGACAATTCGCTTATTTGTTTTATTCAATGAAGAGTAGATGTAATTGTTCAACATTTCCTTTGTTAATAGGAAGTAGGAGTTGTAGTTTATTGTTCGTACACAGTTACCTAATAAAGTGATTTCATAGTAACCCCATTTTTCAACTTTGAAGAGATAATCTGTCAATTGAAGTAATTCTTTATTTGATGGAATAATGCTGGAATCCATTGTATGTAGAATGGATTTTATCATTGTTTTCTCGAACGAATTTAAAGTGTAATGTGATGAGTCAGAAAGTAGAGCGGCTATATTATTGATGTTTTGTGATGAATATTGCTTACGAATATATTGAACCAAATTAGCGAATAATTCAGTATTAGTATAATCTTCATCATGTAAAATAAGAAACTCATCTAAAGTAATGTGTAATTTGTCTAAAATATTGATAAGTCGAATACAAGATATCTCTGATTCCCCACGTTCGAATCTAGATATTTGAGATTTTGAAAGATGTTCATCTGCTACAGAGCATAGACTAATTTGTTTTCCTTTACGAACTTTTCTAAGTGTGATGCCAAGTTTTGATTTCATAATTTCCCATTTTCCCAACAAAAATTAAATCCGTTTTTATTTATTGTACAATAAATAAAAACGGAAAGGAAGTCCGAGTATGAAGAAAATTTCAAAATTTTTGCCGATTTTGGTTTTGGTGATGGATATTATCATAATTTTTGGTTAGTAAAAGATGAATTAGAAGGAATGTGGTATGATCAGCAATAAAATTTCATCAGAGTTAAAATATTATCTATATATCATTTTTACAAATTTACGATTTACTAGAATAGTAAATATTATCTTTATTGTCCAGTTTTTGGGATTATCTTTAGTACAATTTGCATTTTTTCAATCTATTTTTCTATTTTCTCAATTAGTTTCAGAGATTCCCTCCGGAATTTTAGGAGATAGATTTAGTAAGAAGAAAATCGTTCTATTGGGACTAGTTCTGTTATCAATTACTCCATTATTAACTCTTTCATCAATCTTGCTAATGAAGGACTATGTTTACTATGTTATTCTAGGGTCATTTGTTTTAGAAGGAGTAGGAAATGCTTTATTAAGTGGAGCTGATGATGCCTTGTTTTTTGAATCTCTAAGAAGTGAAGGCAAGGAGGAGAGTTATGGGAAAATAAGAGGAAAGTTACAATTAATCAGTGCTCTGACTTTGGGGATTGCTACATTTATAGGAGGTGGTTTGTATAGCATTACAAGATATTTACCATATTTTATTCAGTCTTTTACACTTATAGGTTCAATGATAATCATCATATCTATTCCAGATAATCAGAAAAACGCTATAGAAGATCTTAATCAAAATGGTGTTCCGAAATTTAAAGAATTATTTTCAGTTTTTCATAGGTTGCTAGAATCTACTAAAATTCTTTTCATGTTCGCTTTTACTACGGTTATTGTCTCAGCAATTAACGTAATGTTTGCTTTATTACCAGATTATTTTTCTAAAATAGGATTTTCTACATCTATTAATGGAGCTATGTTTATGATTTATAGTATCATTGGTGGCATAGTAGCAACTCAAGCTTATAAAATATCAAAAATAAGAGTTTCTAAATTAATTATGCTGCTATCATTGATACTAATGATTTCCATTATTTTTCAAATTTTGCCTTTCAATGCCACATTTATATTTAGTCTTCTACTGTTGTACATTATCATAGATATTCTTGATCCTATTATCATGGAGATGTTACATCTTTGGGTTGATGACAATTCAAGAGCAACAGTTATATCAGGACTATCCTTTTCAATTAGTCTTGTTACAATGTTGGTAAATCCGATAATTGGTGTAGGAATTCAAATATTTAATATGAGAATAACTATCTTATTGATTTCTAGTTTTATGATTGTAATGATATTAATCTCGTATATGTTAATAGAAAAAACTAAAAGGAGTAAAAAACATGAAAACAGAGAATAAGGCTTATTTAGGTGATTCCAGAGCTATGGAAGATGTCGAAAATGATTCTGTTGATTTAATAATCACTTCTCCACCATATTTTAATTTAGTTGATTATCAACACGATAATTAGATTGGGTTAACAGAAACATATAAAGGCTATATTTAGAGTCTAAATAGTGTTGGGGAAAGATGTAGTAAAATATTAAAAGAAACAGGAACAATTTGCATCAATATTTGCAGTTCTGTAGAAATTAGCAGAAAAAATCAAAATATGTCTTACGATATCAAACATGAAATTGAAAAATTTTTTGCGGAGCATAATTTCTATATTGAAGGGACAATAATATGTAATTTGAATAATACTTCATATATCAAAAATCAAGTTGAAAAATATCCTTCAAGTTATTCGAATAATGAGTCTTTGATTCTAAATAACTATGAATACATATTGATTTTTAAGAAAAAGTCAGAATTTATAGTGTGGGGTAGAAACATTGAGGGAACTAAATTTATTGACTGCATTTGGAATATACCTTGGGATTATTCTACAAGACCACCAGCTTTTTCAGAACAAATTGTCAATCAACTTATTGATATTTATTCTCTGGAAGGTGATGTTGTGTTGGATCCGTTTATGGGGCAAGCAACTACATCTTTGTGTGCTTTTAAGAAAAACAGAAAGTTCATTACTTATGAATTAAATAAAACCACTTATAAATTATGAAGAAACCTTTAAGACAATTTTGAAAGGCGAGCATCTCGTCCTTGTTATTGTATGATAAACAAGTGGAACTTACTCTGACTTGGAATTCCACTTGTTTTTTTGATTTTTATCAGATTAATTTCAACTTTTATTGGCATTGGAAGTTAGTTTGGGAATTTAGAAAAAATCCAGATATACCAAAGGGGTAAGCGATATTGGATAAAAATCAAGTGATAAAGTAGGGAGTTTATCAAGCATCTAATCTCAAATGGATTAGGCGCTATTTGCTTTTTCTATGGTATAATAGAAGGTGGATTTATTAAGGAGTATAAAGAATTTATGATTAAACTAGTAGCAACGGATATGGACGGAACCTTCCTAGATGAGAATGGACGCTTTGATATGGACCGCCTCAAGTCTCTCTTGGTTTCCTACAAGGAAAAAGGGATATACTTTGCGGTGGCTTCGGGGCGCGGATTTCTATCCTTAGAAAAATTATTTGCTGATGTTCGTGATGACATTATTTTCATCGCGGAAAATGGCAGTTTGGTAGAGTATCGAGGTCAAGACTTGTATGAAGCGACCATGTCTCGTGAGTTTTATTTGACGACTTTTGAAAAGCTGAAAACGTCACCTTATGTAGATGTCAATAAACTGCTCTTGACGGGGAAAAAAGGCTCTTATGTGCTAGATACGGTTGATGAGACCTATTTAAAAGTGAGTCAGCACTATAATGAAAATATTCAAAAAGTAGCGAGTTTGGAAGCTATCACAGATGACATTTTCAAATTTACAACCAACTTCACAGAAGAAACGCTAGAAGCTGGTGAAGCTTGGGTCAATGAACATGTTTCTGGTGTCAAGGCTATGACAACTGGCTTTGAATCTATTGATATCGTTCTGGACTATGTCGATAAGGGTGTGGCTATTGTTGAATTAGCTAAAAAACTTGGTATCACAATGGATCAGGTTATGGCTTTTGGAGACAATCTAAATGACTTGCATATGATGCAGGTTGTGGGACATCCTGTAGCTCCTGAAAATGCACGACCAGAGATTTTAGAATTAGCAGAAACTGTGATTGGTCACCATAAGGACCAGTCGGTTATCGCTTATATGGAGGGCTTATAATGGCAGATATAAAATTGATTGCATTGGACTTGGACGGGACCTTGCTGACTACTGATAAAAGGTTGACGGATCGCACCAAGGCAACCTTGAAAGCTGCGCGTGATCGTGGTATCAAGGTCGTATTGACAACTGGTCGTCCCTTAAAAGCTATGGATTTCTTTCTCCATGAGCTAGGGACTGACGGTCAGGAAGATGAGTATACCATTACTTTTAATGGTGGTTTGGTTCAGAAAAATACAGGTGAAATCCTTGATAAAACAGTCTTTTCATATGATGATGTGGCACGTTTGTATGAAGAAACAGAGAAATTATCACTACCTCTTGATGCCATCTCAGAAGGAACAGTTTATCAAATCCAATCGGACCAAGAAAGTCTTTATGCTAAATTCAATCCAGCTTTGACCTTTGTTCCAGTGGACTTTGAAGACTTGTCTAGTCAAATGACCTACAATAAATGCGTGACTGCCTTTGCTCAAGAACCCTTGGATGCAGCTATTCAAAAGATTTCTCCAGAATTGTTTGACCAATATGAAATCTTTAAATCACGTGAAATGTTGCTAGAGTGGTCACCAAAGAATGTTCATAAAGCAACAGGTTTGGCAAAACTAATCAGCCATCTAGGAATCGACCAAAGCCAAGTCATGGCCTGTGGTGATGAAGCCAATGACCTTTCTATGATTGAATGGGCAGGACTCGGTGTTGCCATGCAAAACGCTGTTCTTGAAGTCAAGGCAGTCGCAAATGTAGTGACTCCAATGACCAATGATGAAGAAGCTGTTGCCTGGGCTATCGAAGAATATGTGCTAAAGGAGAACTAAGATATGGGATTATTTGACCGTCTATTCGGAAAAAAAGAAGAACCTAAAATCGAAGAAGTTGTAAAAGAAGCTCTGGAAAATCTTGATTTGTCTGAAGATGTTGATCCTGCCTTCACAGAAGCTGAGGAAGTTCCTCAGGAAGAAGCAGAGGTGGAAATTGTTGAACAAGCTGTGTTCCAAGAAGAGGAAATCCAAGACACAGTTGAAGAAAGTCTGGATTTAGAGCCAGTTGTAGAAGTTTCTCAAAAAGAAGTCGCAGAATTTCCACACTCAGAAGAAGAGAATACTGAGTTTCTAGAGACTGTAGAAGAAAATAATTCTGAAATTCTTGAAGCACAAACGCCTCAAGCAGAAGAAACTGTTCAGGAAAAATATGACCGCAGTCTTAAGAAAACTCGTACAGGCTTCGGAGCTCGCTTGAACGCCTTCTTTGCTAATTTCCGCTCTGTTGACGAAGAATTTTTCGAGGAACTGGAAGAACTGCTGATCATGAGTGACGTTGGTGTACAGGTCGCTTCTAACTTAACAGATGAGTTACGCTACGAAGCCAAGCTTGAAAACGCCAAGAAACCTGATGCACTGCGCCGTGTCATCATTGAGAAATTGGTTGAGCTTTATGAAAAGGATGGTAGCTACGATGAAAGCATCCACTTCCAAGATGGCTTGACAGTCATGCTCTTTGTTGGTGTGAATGGTGTTGGGAAAACAACTTCTATCGGGAAACTAGCCCACCGCTACAAACAAGCAGGTAAGAAAGTCATGTTGGTTGCGGCAGATACCTTCCGTGCAGGAGCGGTAGCCCAGCTAGCTGAATGGGGCCGTCGTGTGGACGTTCCAGTTGTGACTGGACCTGAAAAAGCTGACCCAGCCAGTGTGGTCTTTGATGGTATGGAACGTGCTGTAGCTGAAGGTATCGATATTCTCATGATTGATACCGCTGGTCGTTTGCAAAACAAGGACAACCTCATGGCTGAGTTGGAGAAGATTGGACGCATCATCAAGCGTGTTGTACCAGAAGCACCCCATGAAACCTTCTTAGCATTAGATGCTTCAACTGGTCAAAATGCCCTGGTACAGGCTAAAGAATTTTCAAAAATCACCCCTTTGACAGGAATTGTCTTGACTAAGATTGATGGAACTGCTCGAGGAGGTGTTGTTCTAGCCATCCGTGAAGAACTCAATATTCCTGTAAAATTGATTGGTTTTGGTGAAAAAATCGATGATATTGGAGAGTTTAACTCAGAAAACTTTATGAAGGGTCTCTTGGAAGGCTTAATCTAATCAGAAGTAAAAATCCTGCAAGGCATAAACTTGCAGGAAATTTTTTTATTCTAAACGACCATCTTGACGATAGGCGATATCTGGTTGCCAAGTCCATTTGGCACCGAATTTTTCAAGTAAGTCAAAGCTTGCTTGAGGTCCCATGCTTCCAGCTTTATAGTCATGAAGTGGGGCACCATTTTCAGCCCAGAGCTCTTCGATACGGTCAATCAATTTCCATGACGCACCAACTTCATCCCAGTGGCTAAAGTTAGTTGAGTTGTTATTTAGGACATCATAAATCAATTTCTCGTATGGTTCTGGAGAAGCACCAGTTGCGGTCGCATCCGTACGGTAATCAAGTGAGTTCGGAGCTAAGTTGAATTCTTCTCCTACTTGCTTCCCATTTAGGCTGAGAGAGAATCCTTCTGTTGGTTGGATATAGATGGTCAAAATGTTTGGAGCAAGTGGTTCACCAAAGATAGAGTCCATTTGTTTAAAGACAATGTTGACATGAGTTCCTTTTTCAGTCAGACGTTTACCAGTACGGAAGAAGAAAGGAACACCACGGAAACGATCGCTGTCAACAAAGAAGGCACCAGATGCAAAGGTTTCAGTTGTTGATTCTGGATTTACATTTGGCTCGCTACGATAAGAGATGTATTTCATGCCATCAATCTTACCAGAACGATATTGACCACGGATAAAGTGTTCTTTGAGTTCTTCATCAGTTGGATGATAGAGGTTTTTAAAGACCTTAATCTTTTCAGCACGAATCTCGTCTTTTGTGAAGCTTGCTGGTTTGTCCATGGCGAGAAGGGAAAGGAGTTGTAGTGTATGGTTCTGTACCATGTCACGGAGGGCACCAGATTCATCATAGTAGCCACCACGTTCTTCTACACCCAAGCGCTCCGCAAAGGTAATTTGAACATTGTCGATAAAGTCCTTGTTCCACACATTTTCAAAAATCAGGTTGGCAAAGCGAACTGCAAAGATACTTTGAATCATTTCCTTACCAAGATAATGGTCGATACGGAAAATTTGTTCTTCGTTAAATGTCGCTAGGAGTTCGTCATTCAACTTGCTTGCAGTTGCGTAATCTGTACCAAATGGTTTTTCAACGATTAAGCGCTCAAAACCTTTACCATCCACAATGTTTTCAGACTTGAGATGTTTGGCAATGGTTCCAAAGAACTGAGGCGCCATCGACAAGAAGAGTAGCTTGTTGTGTTCAGCTTGGTACTTGTCATTTAGTTCAGCCTGCAATTGACGCAAAGCAATGTAGTGTTCTGTATCGTTGACATCATGACTTTGATAGTAGAAGTGACTAGCGAACTCCTGAGCTTGTTCGGTACTATCTGCCAAATCAAGGATCGATTCGACTACAACAGATTCAAAATATTCCTTGCTCCAAGGACGACGGGCAGTTCCAATAACTGCAAAGTGCTTGGAAAGATTGCCGGATTTATATAGTCTAAATAGGGAAGGGTAGAGCTTGCGTTTAGCCAGGTCTCCACTCGCACCGAAAATTGTAACAATAACCTTAGATGACATCTAGCTACCTAATTTCTATTTTTATTCCTAGTCTTGCTAGGTATGAGGAAACCTCATTTCATAAACTTAATTCTAACATAATTTTCCGAAAAATCAAAAATTCCAATACGAGATAGAAAAAAACTGCAAGGAAGTCCTTACAGTCTGAGTTTAAACGTTTAAAACCTTATCTAAAAATTCTTTCAGACGTGGGTGTTGTGGGTTGTCAAAGATTTGATCAGGTGTCCCATCTTCAAGGAACTCGCCATCTGCAGTAAAGATAACGCGGTTGGCAACCTGACGGGCAAATCCCATCTCGTGGGTTACAATGATCATGGTCATGCCTTGTTTAGCCAAGTCTTTCATAACGTTTAGTACGTCTCCGACCATTTCAGGATCAAGGGCAGAAGTTGGTTCATCAAAGAGCATGATGTCTGGATTCATTGCAAGTCCACGAGCGATGGCCACACGTTGTTTTTGACCACCTGATAGGCTATCTGGGTTGGCATTAGCTTTATCTGCTAGTCCAACCTTTTCAAGCAATTCCATTCCCAATTTTTCAGCTTCTTCCTTAGTCATCAACTTGTGCTCAATAGGAGCAAAGGTGATGTTGTCCAATACAGACATGTGTGGGAAGAGATTGAAGTGTTGGAACACCATTCCGATATTTTCACGGACGTGGTCAACGTTGGTTGTTTTTTCAGTTAAGTCATAACCGTTCACAGTGATGTGACCACTAGTAACTTCTTCCAAAAGATTTAGGCTACGAAGGAAAGTTGACTTACCAGAACCCGAAGGACCGATGATACAAACAACATCTCCTTCATAGAACTTGGTCGTAATTCCTTTTAAAACTTCATTTTTTCCGTAGCTTTTGTGTAAATCATTTACATCAATTTTTAATTTTGCCATTAACGAATCCTCTTTTCTAAGCGTTTCGCTAGTCTAGTCAAAAGTGTGATAATTACAAGATAGAAGATAGCAAGGATTGCATACATCTTGAAACTTTGGTAGTTACGGGCAATGATAATCTTACCAGTTTGGAAGAGTTCAACCAAACCGATAGCAGATACGATGGTTGTATCTTTAAGTGCGATAACGAATTGGTTAACAAAGTTTGGCAACATCAATTTAGTTGCTTGTGGCAAGATAATCTTACGCATGGTTTTTCCATAAGAGATACCCAAGCTTCGGCTGGCTTCCATTTGGCCAACTGGAACGGCCTGAATACCACCACGAACGATTTCAGCGATATAAGCAGCTGCATTGAGCGATAGGGCAATGGTACCAGCCACAAAGTCGTTAATTGGACTTTGTTGGCCTGTGATGGATTCGATGAAGTTTGGAATTCCCCAGAAGATGAAGGCTGCAAGAATCATCAATGGAATACCACGAATAACGTCAACGAAAATCTCAGAGATGACACGAAGAGATTTGTATGGGCTAACGCTAAACATACCGAAGATAATCCCGATGACAATGGCAATAGCAAATGAGATAAGAGCTAGAGCAAGAGTGATACCAAGCCCGCTAAGGAGTTGTTTGTAGTTGTTTTGAAGCAAGCCCCAGATTGTGGTTTCATCAACAGTGCTTGTTGAAGTAGTTGAAGATTCGCTAGCTAGGTATTTGTCAAGAATCTTTTGGAATTCACCGTTTGCTTTAAGGTTTGCAAGTCCGTTATTGAACATTTCAATCAATTCTGGATTTGATCCTTTTTTAACGGCAAAGGCTGTTTCACCGATTGGAGTTCCAGCGATTGGAGTTTTCAATTTTTGTCCTTGGCTGATAGAATATTTGAGAACAGGCTCATCATCCATAACAGCATCGATGGCACCAGTATTTAAACTGTCATACATTGAAGAACCATCAGCGAAGGTTTTGATTTTATAGCCGTATTTGCTTTGATTTTCTGTTAGGAAGGTTTGAGAAGCGGTTCCGTTTTTAACACCGACTGTCTTTCCTTTCAAATCTTCATAAGAAGCAATGGTACTTGATTCTTTGACACCAAGGATAGTATTGGCAGTGTAGTAGGATTCTGAGAAATCAAAAGTCGCCTTACGAGCATCTGTGACAGACATACCAGCAATGATACCATCTGCTTGACCAGCTTGGACAGCACTGATAGCAGCATCAAAACCAGGGTTGATGATTTCAATTTCAAAACCTTGGTCTTTAGCGATTGCCTTAATCAATTCCATATCAATACCAGTGTATTGGTTGCTTGAATTTTGGAAAACAAAAGGTGCAAAAGAAGAATCGCTGGCAATGATGTATTTAGCCTTAACAGGAATGGCTTTGAAGCCTGCAAGAGTAGTTGTAGTTGGCACTGCTGAAGATGATGAAGCAGTCCATTTCTTGATGATTTTATCAAGACTACCATCTTTTTTCATTTCAGCTAAGGCTTGGTTAAATTCAGTGACTAAGTGCTCGTATTTGCTCCCTTTTTTAACACCGAAAGCAAAGCTACCTACAGCTTCACCATCCATTTCAATATGAAGGTCTTGCCCTTGGTTAATGGCATACTCGATAACAGGTTTGTCATCCATCATGGCATCAATTGCACCAGCACTCAAGCTGTTGTTCATCAAATCACTAGTGTCAAATGTTTTAATAGTAAAGCCGTATTTATCTTTGATTGTTTCAAGAAAACGTTGAGCAGCAGTTCCGTTTTTAACACCAACGGTTTTGCCAGTTAATTGGTCGTACTTGCTAATCTTGTGTGCCTTTGTAGTTGCAATGACAACTTTTGTATCATAGTAGGTATCAGACATGGTGAAAACTTTTTCACGTTCTTTAGTCTTTGTCATCCCTGCCATGATAGCGTCAGCTTGACCAGCTTGAACCGCATTGACCGCTGCGTCAAATCCAGGATAGGACATCTGAATGTTCCATCCTTTAATCTCAGCAACTTTGTTGATAATGTCAACATCAATTCCTTTATAAGTTTGATCTGAATCTTTAAACTCAAAAGGTGCATAGGCGGTATCAGAAACAATCTTAATTGTCTCTGCTTTTGCAATACCTAATGAGAAAATTGGGAATAAAATTAGCAAAAATGCTAGAAATTTTTTCTTCATTTTTAGTCTCCTTTTCCGAATATTTTCCCATTATATCAGAAAAAGTAAAAAAAGGCAAATTTTTATATTTATGTGTCAGAAAATATAACATCCATAATTCTTGTTTTGTCTTGAATCATACAACAGAAGTGCTATAATAAAGGTATATCATATAGTAAAAGAGGATAAAGTTATGAAAGACAAAAGAATCTTAAAAGACTTCCAAGCTTCAAAAATGAGTTTAAACATTTACACAAGCCCCTTGTTAGCCTTTGTTTTTGTCTTTATAGGAGAGTTTGTGGCTTATACTTTATATGGTATTAGTTTGTTAGCTCTCATCGGACTTACTAGAAATTTTGGAGAGGCTGGTCAATCTTTTGCTACCTACTTGCAGACTTTGCAGCAGAGCTTGATGGATAAATCAAGTGACACCCATTTAATATTTGAATTACTGTCCTTTGGTTTTATCATCTTAACTGTGTTTAGATGGACTAGAAAAGTAGAGAAAAGACCGATTCGAACCTTGGGATTCTATAAAGAAAATTTTTTAAGTGCCTTATTTAAAGGATACGGTCTTGGTCTATCCCTCTTTATACTTGCTTTGGCTGGACTAGTAGTGTTGGGGCAGTATCAATTTGACTCCATTCACTTGGATACTTATTCGCTAGCTTTTACTTTATTTACAATCCCTTTTTGGATTTTACAAGGAACGGCAGAAGAATTGGTTACTCGTGCTTGGCTGATTCCACAATTGGCTAAGAGAACTAATCTTAAAGTCGCTATTATCATATCTAGTAGTCTCTTTACCTTACTTCATTTAGGAAATCCAGGCATAACTTTCTTATCTGCAATTGATCTCTTTTTATTCGGAGTTGCCATGTCCCTATATCTTCTTAAAACAGATACTATATGGGGTATAGGTGGTATTCATGGAGCCTGGAATTTCGCACAGGGAAACCTCTTTGGAGTATTAGTTAGTGGTCAGTCTTCAGGAACCTCAATCATGAAATTTACTCCACAAGGCAATCAAGACTGGCTATCTGGTGGGTCTTTTGGTATTGAGGGTTCCATCGTGTCCAGTATTATTTTGTTTCTGCTGATTCTTTATCTCGCTTATCAATTAAAGAAAGAAAATGAAAGGATGTGACTTCGGTCCGTCCTTTTCTTCGTGAAAATGCTACAAGTATGCTAAAATAGGAATAGCACATCGAGAGAGGATTCTTATGATCAATCGCATTACAGATAATCAATTTAAACTAGTATCAAAATATCAACCTTCAGGAGACCAACCTCAAGCTATTGAGCAGTTGGTTGATAATATCGAGGGGGGAGAAAAAGCTCAGATTCTGATGGGGGCGACAGGAACAGGGAAGACCTATACCATGAGTCAGGTCATTTCCAAAGTCAATAAACCAACTCTGGTCATCGCCCACAATAAGACTCTGGCAGGACAGCTCTATGGGGAGTTTAAGGAATTTTTCCCTGAAAATTCTGTTGAGTACTTCGTATCCTACTATGATTATTACCAACCTGAGGCCTATGTACCTTCTAGTGATACCTATATTGAAAAGGATAGCTCTGTCAATGACGAGATTGACAAGCTCCGCCACTCAGCGACTTCGGCCCTTTTGGAGCGTAATGATGTTATTGTCGTAGCTTCCGTCTCTTGTATCTATGGTTTGGGTTCGCCCAAGGAGTACGCTGATAGTGTCGTGAGTCTCCGTCCAGGTCTTGAAATTTCTCGTGATAAACTCTTGAATGACTTGGTTGATATCCAGTTTGAGCGAAATGATATTGATTTCCAACGGGGAAGATTTCGTGTTCGTGGGGATGTGGTGGAGATTTTCCCTGCTTCTCGTGATGAACACGCCTTTCGAGTAGAATTCTTTGGAGACGAGATTGATCGTATCCGCGAAGTGGAAGCTTTGACAGGTCAGGTCTTGGGAGAAGTGGATCATTTGGCGATTTTCCCAGCGACACACTTTGTAACCAATGACGACCACATGGAAGTTGCCATTGCTAAAATTCAGACTGAGTTGGAAGAGCAGTTAGCTATCTTTGAAAAGGAAGGTAAATTACTTGAAGCCCAACGTTTGAAACAACGGACAGAGTATGATATCGAAATGTTGCGTGAGATGGGCTATACCAACGGGGTTGAAAACTATTCACGCCACATGGATGGACGTAGTGAGGGTGAGCCTCCTTATACCCTTCTCGACTTCTTCCCAGATGATTTCTTAATTATGATTGACGAGAGCCACATGACAATGGGGCAAATCAAGGGTATGTACAATGGTGACCGCTCTCGTAAAGAAATGCTAGTAAATTATGGTTTTCGTTTACCTTCTGCTCTGGACAATCGTCCTTTACGTCGTGAAGAGTTTGAAAGCCATGTGCACCAGATTGTTTACGTTTCAGCGACACCTGGTGACTATGAAAATGAACAGACCGAGACAGTAATTGAGCAAATCATTCGTCCAACGGGACTCTTGGATCCTGAGGTGGAAGTCCGTCCGACTATGGGACAGATTGATGACCTCTTAGGTGAAATCAATGCCCGTGTAGAAAAGAACGAACGTACCTTTATCACCACCTTGACCAAGAAAATGGCAGAGGACTTGACCGACTACTTTAAGGAAATGGGCATCAAGGTCAAGTACATGCACTCGGATATCAAGACTTTAGAGCGGACAGAGATTATCCGTGACCTGCGCTTGGGTGTCTTTGATGTCTTGGTCGGAATCAACCTGCTCCGTGAAGGAATTGACGTTCCTGAAGTGAGCCTCGTAGCGATTCTCGATGCTGACAAAGAAGGTTTCCTTCGTAACGAACGTGGACTCATCCAGACCATTGGACGTGCCGCCCGTAACAGTGAAGGTCATGTCATCATGTATGCGGACACGGTTACCCAGTCTATGCAACGTGCCATCGATGAAACTGCCCGCCGTCGGAAAATTCAGATGGCTTATAATGAAGAACATGGTATCGTTCCACAAACCATTAAGAAAGAAATACGTGATCTGATTGCTGTGACCAAGGCAGTTGCTAAGGAAGAAGACAAGGAAGTCGATATCAATAGCCTCAACAAACAAGAGTGCAAAGAACTAGTCAAAAAGCTTGAGAAACAAATGCAAGAAGCAGTTGAAGTGCTTGACTTTGAACTAGCAGCTCAGATTCGTGATATGATGCTGGAAGTCAAGGCCTTGGATTAGGGGAATAGTATGATTTATTTAAGAAAGTTAAAGAAAGAAGATTTGATGTCTTTATGGGAAATGGCTTATTCACAGCTTAATCCAGTTTGGAAACAGTATGATGCTCCCTATTATGATGATTATCAGTATTTTTCAAATTTTAAAGAATTCGAACTACAAAAATCAGAATCCATTTTAAGCAACTCAAATCGCCTTGGTATTTTTGTTGATGATAAACTAGTTGGGACTGTTTCGCGTTATTGGGTATGTAAAGAAACAAGATGGATGGAATTGGGAATTGGTATTTATGATAAAAAATTCTGGAACACTGGTATTGGGAAAGTTGCTATGTTGCAGTGGATAGATAGGACGTTTCAGGATTACTTGGAGTTGGAGCATCTGGGTTTGACAACTTGGTCAGGAAATCTTGGTATGATGAAACTTGCTGAAAAATTAAGAATGAAAAAAGAAGCTCATATTCCAAAAGTTCGTTATTATCAAGGTAAATATTTTGATAGTATTAAATATGGTATTTTGAGAGAAGACTGGGAGAAAATAAATGACGGTTATTATCAAATCAATGGAAACTCCTGAAGAGATAGAAGGCAAATCCCTCGTTCACTGGCAAACGTGGAGAGAGTCTTATGATGACTTTTTGCCTGCGGAATTTCAGGATACAATGACATTAGAAAGATGTCGATTCTTTAGTCAAAAGTATCCAGAAAATACATTGATTGCGATGGATGGCGTGAAGGTGGTTGGTTTTATCAGTTATGGCAATTTTCGTGATGAGACTATTCAAGCTGGTGAAATTATTGCTTTCTATGTTTTAAAAGACTATTACGGAAAAGGCATAGCACAAAAGTTAATGAAAGCGGCTTTGACTGCTCTTAATCATTTTTCTGAAATATTCTTATGGGTATTGAAAGATAACAAGCGAGCCATTGCTTTCTATCAAAAAATGGGTTTTACTTTTGATGGACAAGAAAAAATACTTGAACTTGGAAAGCCTATGAAGGAAAAACGGATGGTATTCTATTCTAAATAATTCTCAAAAGTAAAAGCTAATATGGTACCAAGTCTGAAAATTTAATAACTTAGAAAGCGAGTAAATTTATGTCTCGTTCCCAATTAACGATTTTAACAAACATTTGTCTGATTGAAGACTTAGAAACTCAGCGCGTGGTGATGCAGTATCGCTCTCCTGAAACCAATCGCTGGTCTGGTTATGCCTTTCCAGGAGGCCATGTAGAAAATGGCGAGTCTTTCGCGGAGTCTGTCATTCGTGAAATCTACGAAGAAACAGGATTGACTATCCAAAATCCTCAACTGGTCGGTATTAAAAATTGGCCACTAGATACAGGTGGGCGCTATATTGTCGTTTGTTATAAGGCGACTGAGTTCTTTGGTACCCTTCGCTCTTCAGAAGAGGGAGAAGTTTCTTGGGTGCAAAAAGACCAGATTCCAAACTTAGATCTGGCCTATGATATGCTACCTTTGATGGAGATGATGGAAGCTCCTGACAAATCGGAGTTTTTCTACCGCCACCGTACTGAAGATGGCTGGGAGAAGAAAATCTTCTAGTCTTTTACCAAATAACCGAGCTGATTCAAGACCTCCTCGATATAGTGGAGGTCTTGTTGTGTTTTCTGTATCGTATTAATATAGTGAAATGAACAAAAAATAGTACATAATGTGGTGCAATCTTCTTATGGCATATTCAATAGATTTTCGTAAAAAAGTTCTCGCCTATTGTGAGCGAAAAGGTAGTATGACAGAAGCATCACACGTTTTCCAAATCTCACGTAATACCATTTATGGCTTGTTAAGGCTAAAAGAGAGAACAGGAGAGCTAAACCATCAAGTAAAAGGAACAGTCGGGAGTGGGAAACCATTGTGGTTATTGCTTTTTTGCATTCTTGTGTTATAATGTTGGATTAAGAAGCGAATACTGTAGAGGTGGCATAAAATAATGACATATTCTGTAACTATTGATTTCAATGATTTTTATGATAATCTTAATGATGCTTGGAGTACTAAGATGCAATTACCAAATGGAGCAGTGATACCATTTTGGAAATGTATGATAAAGTATGTGAATAGTAATGATAGTCATTACTTAAATATTACTTCTGGACAGAAACAAAAGATTAGTGAGTGTCTGATTCTATTATCATTTTTTACTACTTTACCACTTTCAACTTTTGATTATAATTTCGAGAAAATTGACGAAATTTTAGATGAAAAACAATTAGAAAATCCCTCAGTATCTGAATGGCTTGAAAGACTTTCTATCATAGATTGTAAATTGAATCATAAGACAAATAGAAAGCGCAGGGATGAAATCTTATCTTTGCTGCAGATGTGTTCTATCGGAGTGTTACATGAGTATAGAAATCACAGTGAAGAACAGTTCTTTATGTACTTTAAGCCTATTGAACGTGTAGCAAAATTGCGGCTTGATAATACTAAAATTTTGACAGGGATTTCTAGTGAGGCAAGAAAAAAATTAATAAAGGACTTCTTGGAGCAATTGTTTTTGTCGAATTTTGATAATACGTTTTTTGATGAAGAAACCTTTAATGAATTGGCTGGAGAACTAAACTTAACGTTAAAAAATAGCCTTGAGAGAAAAAATCACAGACGCATAGTTCTAGCGCTAAGCAATATAATAAATAATTTGGATGATGGTGGTTCTACAAAATCATTCTTCCATAGAATAGATAGTAAAAGGATTCAGCAACTTGTCAAAATTAGGAACGATATAGCTCACGGCAATAAGGTAAATGTGTCACCTGACGATTTAGGCGATGTGGAGTATTTATCACGACAATTGATTACCTTAGCCTTTTTTGGAGTTAATTTTGAGCAAGTTTATTTAAGAAGCAAGAAATTTGGTAATGATTTGTGGTCATAATAGGAAGTAACTTATGGACTTAGATATAAACAAAGAAACTATGACGATTATGGGAGTGAGTTTTGAGAATCGCATGGTTTTCCCAAAGTGTATTATATGCTCTCAGCACTAATATGATTGAGGGTTGGGAACAAACTGTGGTAGATGTCGAACGTCTTCGTGATGAGGCTATAGCTCTAGGAGTAGCTTAATGACAAAGAGACAGTAGGAGAGGTACGATTATGTTACTCTTTATGTTTTCGTTCAATAATATAATAATAAATCCTAGTATTTTCCTGTTGTTCGATAGTACAGGAGCTTACTATCGGCACATGTTGAGACGGTAGTATTGATGTCAAAAGTTGTACCAACTAAGTAAATAAAGTGTAGAAATTATGGCTTATTCTAAGGCTATCGTTAAAAGGTATCGGTAGTTTGGAGTAAGCCTTGTTTTTTTATTTATCTTGCCAAGATTATAGGATTAGTTGCAGGTGGCTTCAGATATATTTTGAATTAATATGTTCAAAATAGTGAAAAACAAGCAATACACAGAGTGGAGGTGAAAATATCTGAAATTTATTCAATCTTAATAGATTTTCTGATATTTTTCCGAAATTTATATTATAGAATTTAATTGAATCAAGAGATATCTCTTGAAAAATATTTTTCATTTATAAGAATGGGTTCTGGCATTAGTATAAATGATAGGAGGAGTTTAAGATGAAATATTGCAAACCAACATTTGAATCAATTGCAACTTTCAAAAAAGACACTAAAGGTCTATGGACTGGTAAGTTTCGTGATATCTTTGGTGGACGTGCAATTGTAAGAATTAGAATTGAGTTTTAAGCTTATAACTATGTATTACAATGGTAAATAATTTTGAATAAAGTATTTTGATATTCATTCCAGAACTACGAATATCAAGATGCTTTGTTTTTTTATTTCTGAGGTTGTTAATATATATGGTAAATAAGTATTTTTTTGAAAAATATTCTGATAAAAAATAGTATTCCTTACTAAAAATTTATATAGAACCGTTTCTGGAGAGAATAAAAAAATCTATTGTTTAGAAGATTATGTCGAAGGAGTATGCTCAATTATAGAACAAAATGATATTAGTAGTTTTGAAGAAATAATATCAGCACTTCAAGATTATGTTACAAATGGTTTAATTATTGTTGAAATGGTTGAAAGAACATATATTATTTCACCTTATTTAGATTCAAGACTGTCTTGGTTTGAAAATAATAAGAATATAATTTTTAGTGATTCATCTGTAGAAATTGCAAAATATTTGAATTTAAAACTCTCTACGAAGCGTTTAGCGAGTCAATTTATTTTTGGACTTCCATATTATCCATTTCAAACAATTAGCCTCTGGGAAGAGCTAGTGAATATCAGACCTTTAAACTATTTAGAAATATCTGAAAAAGGTTGTTTAGAAAAAAGAGTTCCAAGTTGTGAAGTAGACACAAAAGATTTTAATAAACTAATAATAAAAATAAAAGAGGAGTTTTTAAATAGCATTAATCATGATTTGAATATGAGAAATGAAGTGTCGAGTGATGTATCAGGAGGTGTTGATTCTGCAACTATTGCTTTTACATTGAATAAACTGATACCTGACTTCTCTATTTTGCATGCTGAATCAAGTACCACTGCTAATAGTGATACTAAATGGGCGACATTTATTGCTAAAAGTCTTGGTAGGGAGTTGAAAAAGTTTGACTCAATAGAAATAACAGAAAAAAGATTTGCGATAGATGAAAAATATATCAATGATATTATGCCAAGTTCTCCGTTATTGTGGGCGGATTCAGAAGGATATTTGAAATCAGTGATTGGTTACCAGAAAGGTAGAAAACATCCGACTCACTTTCTAGGTATTGGTGGTGATGAATTATTTACACCGATGCCGTCTAATTCCTGGAATATTGTTCGTCAGGAAAATTTAGGTGGACTACTTTATGCTCTGAAATATAGTTTAATAATGAGAAGACCATTTTTTAGTTGCCTATTGGATTTGTTAGATAATAGAGGATATTCGGAAACTGTGATCAAAAATTTAGAAATTGTTTTCAACGAATCTTCTGCACCTATCAAGAGAGAACTGGGATGGGTGGATGGTTTACAAGTACCAGATTGGCTCAGTGAAAAATCTAAACAAGAATCGCAAATTTTTTTAAACTCGTTATTATTTTCCAATTCTGAGCCAATAATATCTGATAGGACAGCCTTCCAAATGATTCAATCCTTAATATTTCAAAAATCAGTATTGCGACAAATTCAATTAACCACTAATTCCATTTATTGGGCAACTCCATTTTTACATAAAAAATTAATAGAAATTTGTCTTCAAATTCCAGCAAAATATAAAGTTAGTTCAAAACTGACAAAACCGATATTGCAAAAAGCATTGAAGGGAATCGTACCAATTGAGGTTTTTAACAGGGGTTTCAAAGGGGATTATTCAGATGCCTTATATAGTGGATATAGAGAAGCAGTTCGTAAAAACTTCCACAATTTAGAACAGTTTGAATTGGTTAAAATGGGTATTATTGATGTTGAGAAGTTAAAATTAGAGATGTCATTACCCGCGGGAAATCCGAGTAAAATTGATTATTTTGAAAAGTTATGTTCGGTAGAACGTTGGATACGGCAGATCAAATTATATATGAAGAACTAGTGAGGTTTACAATTATGTTTAATAAAGAATCGAAAAGTAGACTGAAAATAATAAAGCAAGATACTGGTGCAATTGTATTCGACAAAAATCAAGGAATATACTTTCAAACAAATGATGTAGGTGTCAAAATTTTAGAGTTACTATCTAAAAATGAAAGCGAAGAAGAAATTGTTAGCGCTATATCTGTTGCGTATTCCATTGAAATCGATGTTGCAAAACAAGATGTTAAAGATTTTATACAATCTCTAAAAAAAGGAGGACTATAGATTATGGATATGCAACTCAATCAAGAGTCATACTCCTATGTTCAGCTAAAATACAGATTACTAGCACAAATAGCTTTACTGATTTCTTATCCGCTTACAAGGTTCTCGCCTAAAAGAATTGAACTTTTGATTAATAAGTTAAGTAACTCGAAATTATCTGCCACAGAAAATGAAGCAATATTAGCTCGTGATGCAATATGTACTGTAAGCCATAAGTGTAGGAATCAAGATGGATGCGTAAAAAGATCATTAGGAGTAATAATGTTTTTACTTCTTTTAAATAAACGTGCAAGTTGGTGTACTGGATTTGCTATGAACCCCTTTAGATCTCATGCATGGGTGGAAGTAAACGGAAATCCAATTAAAGAGCTAGAAGAAGTATCATCGTATGAAAGAGTCGTAAAAACTCTAGATGATAGAAATGAAGAGCGTAAACATATGATATCTGAAAATATAGAAAAAGTAGATGATACTATGACTAACGTAAAATTCCGTGATTTACTTGCTTTGATAGAAAATAAAAGAAAATATTTTTTAATCGTTTTATGTTTGGGAATACTTACGTCCATTTTAACGTTATTACAACCAGAACTTTTATCTAAAGTAATCTCTCAAAAGGGAGTAAATTTATTCAACAATCCAGCCATATATATGCTTATAACTATTACCGTAGGTTCAACAATTATTTCCAGTTTGCAATATTACTTTTTACAATTAATGGGAGAAAGTGCAGTATTTCAATCAAGAAAAAATTTAATTATTCAATTTTTGAAACT
Source organism: Streptococcus sp. 10824 (assembly GCF_013276595.1). Classification (NCBI taxonomy): domain Bacteria; kingdom Bacillati; phylum Bacillota; class Bacilli; order Lactobacillales; family Streptococcaceae; genus Streptococcus; species Streptococcus sp. 10824. Next base: position 10,961 of record NZ_VMLH01000003.1, on the reverse strand, counting down.
TCCTATTTATAAGTATAATGATCTATCTGCAGGAGACCTAATTAGTCGCTTTAGCAGTGATACAAGTAAACTAAGAGCAGGTATCATTCAATCAACCGTTGCTCTGACGAGTGGATTGTTCTTGAGTTTAGGTGCGATATTTACACTATTTCTAAAGGATACTTATCTTGCAATAATTACAATTATTTCTATAGCTTTATCATTCCTATTTATTTTATTGATGAGTAGTTTGATTCAAACGGCAAGTTATAAAGCTCATCAGGGTTTGGGGAAAATGACAGCATACCTAAATAGGCTAATCGTAGGGATTAGAACAATTCGGTCGACAAATGAAACGAATTCAGAATTATCTAAAATGTTATCTGAGGTACAAGAAGTAAAAAACTTGGGAATTGGAGTTGCAAGAGTGCAATCAATAATGACACCGATATCAAATTTTAGCTTGCAATTGTGTGGGATAATTATTTTGGGAATTGGAGGCTACCGTGTTTCTACTGGGCAAATGTCTATTGCAAATTTAACTTCTTTTATGCTATTAATGTATATCGCTATTTCACCAGTAGGACAAATATTTTCGTCAGTCACAACTATTTCCGAAGCTTTGGGAGCCTTAAGTAGAATTACTGAAATTATTGATCTTCCAAAAGAAGAAGATAATGATATCATTTTAAATCTAGAATCTAAGTCAGACAGAAGCAAAGCAATTGAATTTGTGAATGTAACTTTTTCATATGACTCTTACCAATTTCAAGATATTCAATCGGATGATAATTACATATTAAAGGACATTACTTTTGAAATAAATAGTGGAGATTACGTCAGTATTGTCGGTCCGTCTGGTGCGGGGAAAAGTACACTTCTTTACCTCATTGAAAGATTCTATGATACTACCAGTGGTGGTATAAAGATATTTGGACAAGATTTTCGAACAATAAGTCGTGAGACTTTACGTTCGAATATTTCATATGTTGAACAAAATTCACCATTAGTAGCTGGTACAATCTTAGAAAATCTAAAAATGGGTAATAGTAATGTAACATATGATGAATGTTGTGACGCTTTAGAAAAAGTTGGTTTGGAGCATTTAATTCAAAGAGGTACATCTGGGATTGAAAGCCCAATTAGTGAAGGAGGGTTCAATTTATCAGGAGGAGAAAGACAGAGATTGGCAATGGCAAGAGCAATACTTTCTGATGCAAAGATACTCTTGCTGGATGAGTTAACTTCGAATTTGGATAGTCTGAGTGAGAAGAAAATGAAGGAAGCAATCAAAAGTATGAGAGGTGAGAGAACCATAATAATGGTTGCTCATAGATTATCTACAATTTTAGATTCAGATGAAATCTTTGTTTTGGAACACGGAAGAATTGTAGGAAATGGGACTCATATGGAGTTATTGGAATCTGTTCCATTATATAAAGAGCTGGCCAAAGAACAATTTTTAGTATAGGAGTATCGTATTATGACAAATAAGATTGAAATAAGAGATATTACAAAAACTTATAAAGATGGAGATATATTAAAGAACGTATCCTTTACAGCTGAAGAGGGGGAAGTCACGGCCTTTTTGGGACCGAATGGTGCAGGAAAAAGTTCGACACTACGAATACTTTTGGGACTGGATAGATCATCTTTAGGTACTGCTTTAATAGGAGGTAAGAAATATTGTGACATTGAACGTCCTCTTTTAACTGTAGGAGCTTCTTTTGATGGCGTAGGGGCTCCCAGTGATCGGACAGTTTTTCAACATTTGAAAATTGCTGCTGCTAGTAATGGAATAGGTTTTTCCAGAATATCAGAGGTATTATCCATTACTGATATTGAACATAAAAGATATTCAAAAATAAGCAACCTTTCATTAGGAGAGGGTCAGAGGTTAGGTATTGCAACAGCGCTGTTGGGAAATCCCCAGTACCTAATTTTAGATGAACCTACAAATGGTTTAGATCCTAGTGGAATTAGATGGTTTAGAAATTTTATTAGAGAACAAGCAAGTATTGGCAAGACAGTATTGTTATCTTCACATATACTTTCAGAAGTAGAGGCGGTAACTGATAAGGTTGTTTTTATTGACAAAGGAAGTATCATAGCTTCGGGTACACTTCATAATATAATGAACGGATTTGATAATTTAGAAGATGTTTTCTTTCATTTAACAGGAGGTGACTATGATAAGTAGTATAAAAAGCCATAATATTTTATCAGAGCTATATAAAATTTTTTATAGCAGATCAACCCAAATAGTTTTACCAATTGTTTTTATTCTTCAGCCGTTATTGTCTTATATCAGTTCTAAACAAATTCTAACAGTTGGATTGAATGCAACACCTGAAACAAATAGTAGTTTAGCAGAATCAATACCTCCAATTGAGTATATTGGTTTTGATGCAATATTATTGGGCTTGTTTGCTATGATTATTTTAGGAGCAATTATTGGAAGTATGGAATATAAAAATAGTTCTTTACGTACCAGTTTGCTATTATGTTCAAATAAGGCAGTATTCTTTGTAATAAAATTTTTTGTTACAAGTGTATTTATTTTTGTTGTATCGTGTGTTTCAATCTATTTATCTATTGCAAGTGCACAGTTTGGTTTAGGGAGAGAGGGATTGAACCCTCTGATACTGAGTAATAATGTGTGGTACTTTATATTATTGGGGTCATTGTCGTGGTCGTTATTAACGGTATTATCCTATTCAATTGCTTTTTATTTTAAATCCTCACTTGGATCATTATTATTCTTACTACCACAAGTCTATAATTTAGGCAGTTTTCTTTCTGACAGAATTCAGCTTGCAAAGTATTTACCAGTATCTTTAGGTCAAGATTTAATTGCAACATCTCCTTTAAAAATCACAACACCAGGACGCAGTGTTTTATTTCTGAGTATTTGGGTGCTAGTAATTAGTAGTTTTGCATATTACAAATTTTTGAAAAAAGATGTAGGTAATGTTATATGAATTCTTTTAGAAGTGAGTATTTAAAGTTTATTTATAATAAATGGCTATTATTGACTGTATTAGCAATGATAATTTTAGTGCCTTTATTTGTTATTTTTTTACATGAAACTCCAAGTTATATAACCGAGGATTATGTTTTAACGCAAATCTTAGAAAGCTTCTATCTTGGACAAGCTGGAATTATTATTATTACAATACTATTTATAGGGCAAGAATTTAACGGTTCAACTTTAAGAAGCAGTTTATTAGCTAATCCAACACGTTGGAAATTCTTTTTTATAAAATTAATAGTAATATTATCAATATCTATATTAGTTTGGACTCTGGTTGCTTTCTGTACTATTTGCGTAGTGTATATTTTTTATGGTCTATTAATTCCCTTACTTATTTATACCTTTACATTAAGAATAATATTGGTATCAATTGGTTTAATATTAATATGTTTTAGTTTAGTGATTATAACAAGGAGTATAGTTGTTCCAATGGGGATGTCTTTGTCTTTTTTGTTGGGGTTGGGTCAAATGCTTCTGCAATTCAGCGATGCTTTTCTCTACTTCCCAATTATCTCCACTATGAATTCATTTTTGATGACTGAGAATCAATCTTATATACCTTATACAATAGGTGTTGCAATTCAATTTTTATGGGGGATTTTGCTGTTATCTTTCTCTATTTTGCTATTTTGGAAGAGAATAGTACGATAAAAATTTTGTATTTTGTGATATTATATAATTATGAAAGAAAAAAAAGTATATCAAATATTAGCAATTGATGATGATGAAAGCATTCTTCGTTTGATAAAGAATTCTTTAGAACGCTCGGAGTTTGAAGTTACGACGAGGAGAGAAGTAGGTAACATAGATATTTGTTCATTCATTGGCTTTGATTTAATTTTATTAGATATTATGATGTCGATTGATGGTTTAGAAATTTGTAAATCCATTCGAGAACAAATCGATGTACCGATAATTTTTGTAACAGCCAAGCAATTGGATAGTGACTTGGCTAGTGGAGTAAAAGCTGGTGCGGATGATTATATAAAAAAACCATTTAGTATTACAGAATTAGTTGCTCGTGTTAGGATGCATATCCAAAGGGAGGAAAGAAATCGTAAAAATAATAAAGAAATATGCACAAAGAATTTGATAATTAATGTCAGCAATCAAGAAATCTTAATTGAAGAAGAGACTATATCATTGACAAAGCGAGAATTTACAATTTTATATACTTTAGCAAGCAACCCGAAGAGAGTATATTCCGTAGAGGAGCTCTATGAGAGAATATATCCGTCGGAATCAGATGCACAATTTCGTTCTATTGCTGAGTATATTTATCAAATTCGTTCAAAATTAAAACCATATTCAATTAATCCGATCAAGACACAGTGGGGAGGCGGATATAGTTGGAACGAAAATTAGATTTTAAGACTTTAGTAAAAAAGACGAAGTGGACGATTGTTAAACAATTTTGTTTGAATATAATTGTAGCTTATATTTTTCCTATATCAACTATTTCTATTGATATTCATTCAGAAACTCAGTCAATCGCTCGTGACTTGTTAGGGGTATTATTTAATGTTTTTTCATGGGTTTATATTTGTATATCTTTGATTATTATAGTTTCTATTAATATTAAAGCCTTGTTGACAAGAGTAACGCAAGAAATGGAGATTGTTTATCATAGCAGTATATGGCTAACCTCTGTAAACGATTCATCTAATTTAACAATTCTTGAATTCATAGAGACAAATAGACACATTGAATTAATGCAACAAAGAATAAAAAATATGATTCAGGTAGAGAAAGACCAAAAGGCGGATATTCTCTTTAAAGTTTCAGCGATGGCACATGACTTGAAAACACCTTTGACTGTGATTAAAGGAAACTCGGAATTGTTGCAATTGGCACCTTTATCAGGTATTGATGTTCAATGTCTCAAGGATATTGAAAGAGCAAGTAACCAATTAAATAGCTATTTTAATCAGTTAATCAACTACTCTAAAACTTTTTACTCTGATCAGATTTCTTTTCATCAGTATCGTATCAGTAATTTATCCAAAATACTGGAACAAGAGTGTACATACCTTATTGGAGATAGCATTGACTACAAATATAGTACTAAGATAGACCGAGACTGTAATATTGAATTGGATTTAGATTTAATTATCCGTTCGGTGGCAAATATTGTTAATAATGCTATAGCTTATGCAGATGATGCTAAAAAGAAAATCAGAGTTACCTTTGAGTTAGCAGATAGCAATATTACCTTAAGTATTTGGAATAATGGTTCCAAATTTTCGGATGATGTTTTAGAAAATTTTGGAAAATTATTTTATCGAGAAGATACTAGCAGGAATTCACAATTTGAACATTTTGGAATAGGTTTGGCATTTGTAAAACAAGTAATGAGCATTCATTCAGGTGATATACAACTGCAAAATAAGGAAAATGGAGCTATGGTTAAATTAATTATTCCGATGAAAAGTAGTGACTATGTCTAGGCTTGAATATCGTAATTTTGAATACTATGAAGTTCAGAAAGTAAGTATATTAATAAAATTTATTTTAAAATCTCAACAATTAGTACTCATACCTGATTTATTCACATTTGAATATATCAGATGGGGTGCAAAATTATATTATTTTTTTTAAAACGCTTACAAATTGTAAGGGTGGGTAAAAACTCAATTTCAGGAGAAAATGAAGTGAATATTTCCACACTAAAACGCATAATATCAAGTGTTGAAAACCTTGATATTATGCGTTTTATAATTTTAAATACTTTTTCTCCATCTTCTATGATATGCTACCCTTGATGGAAATGATGGAAGCTCCTGACAAGTCAGAGTTTTTCTACCGCCACCGTACAGAAGATGGCTGGGACAAGAAAATCTTCTAGTCCTTTACTAAATAATCGAGCTGATCCAAGGCCTCCTCGATATAGCGGAGGTCTTGTTGTGTTTCGGCTTCGACTAGGTGGTAATGGATGCCATCTGTCAATTCAGACAAAGGTCTGAAGTCAGAATGCTCGACTTGTTCTAGAAAATGTTGCACGTCTCGGCGGCAAGACAGTTTCAGCAAGGTTTCAATTTCTCCATAAACGGGATGGTCAATCAAGGTATTCTGGACACGCCCTCCATTATCGATGATAGCAAGGAGTTCCTGACCGATTTCTTCAACTTCATGTTTCACTTTGAAAAGTTTGTGGACGTATGGATTGGTATCAACTTGTTTATAGATGTAGCCACGATTAGTGGATAGGATAGGAGCGCCATCGGCTCTCAAAATTGCAATGTCTTGTACAATGACCTGACGTGTGACATGAAAATGTTCCGCCAAACTTTGGCCATTGAGGGCTTTAGGAGCTTCTTTCAAGAGTTGGAGCAGGGCTTGTTTGCGATCTTTTGTCATAGTTCTTCCTTTTAACGGCGTTTTCGAAGCACTTTATAGACAGCTAGTGCTAATGTATAGTCTACCATACTATGGATAATTGTACCAAATCCAACTAGTACAAATAGAACATAAAACATATTTTCTACATTGGTACCAGAAGTTGCGTAAAAAACGACACAGGCCAATACTTCAGCAAGGGCATGAACAAGCGCTAACACAAAGTTGAAAATCCAGGAAGCTTTTGGTTTATCTAGGGTATCGGGGAATTTTTGTAGGTAAAGAGCCCCCAAAGTCCCAAAAAAGATATGGGAAAAAGCTCGAAAAACGATAACCATGGGATAGCCAGCCATCAAAAATCCAAAACTAGAGGCTATGATGACAAAAATTGCCATCAAGGGCGACAAGAACATAGCTATAAAAATAGCAATGTGGCTTCCCAAAGTGTAAGAAGCTGGAGGAATGACAATTTTAAAAGGCATAACAATTGGAATCAAAATCGCAATAGCCGTTAAGAGGGCAGTCATTGTCATAAATTGTGTCTTTTTCCGTGTGTTCATAAGAATCTCCTTTTTAACTGTATATACACTAGTATAGTACTATAAACAAGACAATAAAGCAAGGATTTACTTAGGTTTATAGGTCGTTTTTTTAGTTAAAAGTTAGTAAAGATTTCACTGAAAAGAAACTGTATAGAGCAAAATCTCCACCTTCAAGCTTGAAAGTGGAGATGTTTTTATTATTTCTTCAAAGTCTGTAGTCTTGGAACAATGGCTAGGGTTAGAACTGCGGAAATAACTAATTCGGCAATCGAATTTGTTGAGATAACGGTTGCTAGGAGTTTTTGGATATTACCATCAAAAACATTTCCAAAAAGATAGAAAATTCCACCAAGTACAAAGACTGTGTTGGTAAGTGAACCAAGGGCACCAGCTAGAATCAGACCAGTTTTATTTTTCATCAGTTTATAAACTAGATACGGAGTTAAACCAATCAAAATACGTGGGATGATGGCAATGATAGCTGAGTAGATGTTTCCGTTTGGTACGAATGGGGAGAAGAGGTAGCTTGTCGGTAGAATTGTAATCGTGTTAACAGTTAAGCTAAGCAGCCCCATCAAAAATCCAAGTGTAATCCCAACGCGTGGACCGTAAATAATGCTGGCAATAATGACAGGAATATGAACGATGGTCGGTTTGATTGGAAATGGAAAAAGGTTAAAGATAAGTGAGCTCAGAAAGTGTATCACGAGCATGGTTGCAAAAAAGATAGCAATGGGTGCAATATTAGAGCGTTTTTTCATCGAGAGTTTCCTTTATTCTTTCTAAAATAATTGTGAGGTCGGCTAAAGCTCCTCGTCCATGGTCGCCACAAGCTAGTAGGGATTCCTTAGGAGCAATCAGCTGATAGCCGTAGGCTTCTAATGTTTTCAGATTAGCCTGAGTTGCTGGATGGTCATACATTTTTGTATTCATAGCTGGTGCGATGAGTTTGGGAATATGACTGGGCAGGGCTAGAGCTGTACAGGTTACCATGTTATCCGCAAAGCCGTGGGCTAGTTTTGCAATAGTGTTAGCAGTTGCAGGGGCCACGATAAATAAATCCGCCTTTTTTCCAAGTTCGATATGATTGACTTGATCAGGATATGGTTCCTTCATGACATCTAAGTGGACGTAATTCTGTGAGAGTACCTGTAGTGTCAAAGGTTGGATAAACTCTGTAGCAGCCTGAGTCATTAAGACAGTGACTTGATGACCTTGTTTTTTTAGAGAACTGACTAAATCTGCCGACTTGTAAGAGGCGATTGAGCCCGTTACAGCCAAGAGAATATGTGCCATAGCTTTCCTTTCTATGAATGATAGGCTTGAATTTTTTCAAGGAGGAGTTCTGCAATTTCTTCTTTAGTCTGGGCTGTTTGAAGCTGATCTTTTTCGACAAAGATAGCACGATGCTGGTTCGCTGAGATTTGAGTCAGGTCATTTGCGATAATCAAGTCTGCTTGGTTCTTGATAAGACTTTTTCTAGCAATGTCAACCAGATGATCTTCGTTAACATCAACCAGCAGTTTGAAACCAATCAGATGAATAGCAGGATTCCATTCCTTGACTAGGGATATGATTTTGGGTGTCTTTTTAAGGAACAAAACCTGAACCTCGTCAATTGAAGAAACCTTAGCCTGATGATTTTGCTTGCTTAAAAATTCTTCCAGATTGGAGCTAGCCTGAACTTCCTCAAGACCTGTCATATAAACAGGAGTGTAGTCAGATACGGCCATTGAGTGAATCAAGACCTGATAATCCTGAATACGTTCTTGCATTTCCAGTAGAAGGTCCTTGGTATTGTTAATTTCTCGAATGATTAGGTTGGGATGGGCTTCTGGCTTCACAGCTCGTTTTGTCGTCATTAAACAAACTTCATGCCCTGCAGCAAGCAAGGTTTCTGTGATGATTTTCCCCAAGCGACCTGTAGAATGGTTAGTGATAGAGCGGACGCTATCGATAGCTTCACTGGTACCGCCCGATGTAACTAAAATTTTCATAGCACTATTGTACACAAAAATAAACGGTAAGTAAAATGAAAGCGATAAAATTTTGGTAAAAGGAAAGAATATAGTTTCAAACTATAAAGCCATATAAAATTTAAGAAAGGACTCTAAAAATCTTAAAAACAGGGATATTTACGAACGTTTAGAGAGTTTAAGGATGTTAAAAATCTTGTTTTGTGTTATAATGAATTATCACATTAGAGGTTAGAGGAGTTTTGAATGAAAACAGATATTGAAATCGCACAGAGTATTGAGTTGAAGCCAATCGTTGATGTTGTAGAGAAACTTGGTATTTCTTACGAAGATTTAGAGTTGTATGGAAAGTACAAGGCTAAGCTCAGCTTTGATAAAATTCGTGCAGTTGAGAGCAATCCAGTTGGGAAATTGATTTTGGTTACTGCCATCAACCCAACACCTGCAGGTGAAGGAAAATCAACTATTACCATTGGTCTTGCGGATGCCTTGAACAAGATTGGCAAGAAAACCATGATTGCTATTCGCGAACCATCTCTTGGTCCAGTAATGGGAATTAAGGGTGGTGCCGCTGGTGGTGGTTATGCTCAAGTTTTGCCAATGGAAGACATCAACCTTCATTTTACTGGAGATATGCATGCCATTACGACTGCCAACAATGCTCTTTCTGCCTTGATTGACAACCACTTACATCAAGGGAATGAGTTGGGAATTGACCAACGTCGTATCCTCTGGAAACGCGTTGTGGACTTGAATGATCGCGCCCTTCGTCATGTAACTGTTGGACTTGGTGGCCCTCTAAACGGTATTCCACGTGAGGATGGATTTGACATTACAGTTGCTTCTGAAATCATGGCTATTCTTTGCTTGGCAACGGACATCGAGGACTTGAAACGTCGTTTGTCCAATATCGTTATTGGTTATCGCTATGACCGTACGCCTGTTTCTGTAGGTGATTTGCAGGTTGAAGGTGCCTTAGCATTGATTTTAAAGGATGCTATTAAGCCAAACTTGGTTCAGACAATTTACGGTACACCTGCCTTTGTACACGGTGGTCCATTTGCTAATATCGCTCACGGATGTAACTCTGTCTTGGCAACAAGCACAGCCCTTCACTTGGCTGATTACACAGTTACTGAAGCTGGTTTTGGTGCAGACCTTGGTGCCGAGAAATTCCTTGATATTAAGACACCAAACTTGCCAACATCTCCAGATGCAGTTGTCATTGTCGCAACCCTTCGTGCCCTTAAGATGAATGGTGGTGTGGCTAAAGATGCTTTGACAGAGGAAAACGTAGAGGCAGTTCGTGCCGGTTTTGCCAACTTGAAACGCCATGTTGAGAACATCCGTAAGTTCGGTATTCCAGCAGTTGTAGCAATCAATGAATTTGTCTCTGATACTGAAGCAGAAATCGCAGCCTTGAAAGAACTTTGTGCCTCAATCGATGTACCAGTTGAATTGGCTAGTGTCTGGGCTGATGGCGCGGAAGGTGGAGTAGCTCTTGCTGAAGCGGTTGTCAAGACTATCGCTGAAAATCCAGCTAACTATAAACGTTTGTATGACAATGACCTTTCTGTTCAAGAAAAGATTGAAAAGATTGTTACTGAAATCTACCGTGGTAGCAAAGTAAACTTTGAGAAGAAAGCTCAAACACAAATTGCTCAAATCGTTCAAAACGGTTGGGACAAATTGCCAATCTGTATGGCAAAAACTCAATATAGTTTTTCAGATAATCCAAATGCACTTGGAGCACCAGAAAACTTTGAAATTACCATTCGTGAATTGGTACCAAAATTAGGTGCAGGCTTCATCGTTGCCTTAACTGGTGATGTCATGACCATGCCAGGACTTCCAAAACGACCAGCTGCTCTCAACATGGATGTTGAAAGCGATGGAACTGTACTAGGCTTGTTCTAGTGGATTGAAATTGACTTTAAGTGAGTTTGGAAATAATATCCAAGCTCATTTTTTCTCAGACTGCAAGCAGTTCATCAATAAGATTTATACTCTTCGAAAATCTCTTCAAACTACGTCAGCTTCACCTTGCCGTAGGTACATGATACTGACTCTGTCAGTTCTATCCACAACCTCAAA
>NZ_VMLH01000029.1:0-13038 GCF_013276595.1 Streptococcus sp. 10824 | reverse complement strand
ATCCAACTGAATATGAATGAAACGAAAAAATATCTTGTGATAAAAGCTATAGACCAAGGAAAGAAAACAAAGAATCGAGCCTGTGTCGAACTGAATCTTTCTGAAAGACAAATCAATCGTCTGCTACTAGCCTATCAACAGAAAGGAAAAGAAGCCTTCAGACACGGAAACAGAAATCGAAAACCAAAACATGCAATCCCTGATGAAAGCAAAATAATTGCCCTCAATCTCACCATTTTTTTGGGACATCATCACTTTCGATTGACAGCATCAATCCACTATAACTCTGCACATAAAAATGGAGAAGATGCAATCCTCTTCTCCAAATATTAACTTCTTTACAAACCAACTATAGTTGACAAAGAACCTAAAATCAATTGATAACACAGGGTCAGGTCGGTCAATTCCTTCAACTGTAGCCCTGTCAATTCTTCCCATTTATCAATTTTGTATTGGAGAGAATTGCGGTGCAGATAGAGTTGCTGGGCTGTTTTTGTTAGGACAGCACTATTTTCCCAAAGGGAGAGAATGATTTCCTGAATCTGATCTTGATCCAAAATCATCTGGTGTAGACATTCCTTGATTGGCTTCAAGTCCACGAGCCTTTCTCCCATACTCCAAAGATAGAGCTGTGAAAAAGTATGAACACCTTGGTGACCCTGACGCCACCAAGTCTTAAACAAATCTCTCTCTGCTTTAATCAAGTCTGATAGGGCTTGATGTCTTGCCTGAGACCAAACCTGGCCTAACATGACAGAGAGACGAAGTCCAAAGTCATACTCAACCGCTTCAATCGTATCAGATAAGATTGAACGTACAGAGGTGTACTTATCTTGTTGCAGCACGAAAACATAATCCTGAGCTCCGACCTGAAGCACCGTCTGACAATTCGGAAAAAGAGTCCGCATCATATCTAGCCAAGAAGCCAGATTTTCCTGCTGAAAATAGGAAAGATGGCAATACACCAACTGAATCTTTTTAAAAGTTTGCGGTGCCTGACCCTTCCCCTCAATCAGATAGGAATACCAAGGATTGAGCGAACGAGCCTGCTCCTGCTGGGTCAAAAGGGAAATCAACTGCTTTTCACGCTCACTGAGCCCAGCTTTCTCCAGCAAAATCCACTGCTGAGAAGCTAAAGGGAGAGTGAGATAGCCCTCTTTCTCTACTGGTTGGTCTGAAATCTGAGCCTCAGGAAACCAGTCTTGTAGTTCTTTTGTCATCATGTCCTAGCCCTCCACTTTTTGGATGCACCACCAAATCAAGCTCTCAAGACGTTCCAAATTTTCAGTCATATGGAGATAGCCCATCACAGCTTCAAAACCTGTGGACATGCGGTAAGTCACCACATCGGCATTTTTAGCCTTTGTGTGGCTATTGGTATTGCGGCCACGTTTGTAGATTTCTTTTTCTCTTTCCGTTAGGACTTGCTCCTCTAACATGAGGGAAATCAGGCGAGCCTGAGCCTTGGCCGACACATACTTGGTCGCTTCTTGATGGAGTTTATTGGGTTTGGTCATGCCTTTGAGGATGAGGTGACGACGAATATACATGGAATAAACCGCATCTCCTTCAAAGGCTAGCGCAATCCCATTAATGAGATTGACATCAATCACGTGTCCACCTCACTCCATCCTTGGTGTCAAGGAGCTTAATTCCCTGAGCAGCCAATTGATCACGGATTTGGTCTGCTGTCGCAAAGTCACGATTGGCACGCGCCTCTTGGCGTTTTTGAATCAAGTCTTCAATCTCTGCATCCAAAGCTTCCTCAACAAAGACAATTCCAAAAATTTCTAACATATCTGCAAGAGCTTGCTTGACACTTGCATCATAGTTCCCTGAGTTGATCCATTTGGCCATTTCAAAGACAACTGTGATACCGTTGGCAGCATTAAAATCTTCATCCATAGCTGCTACAAACTTATCTTTAAAGTTTTGTAACTCTTGGGCATCCACGTTTCCTGTAAATGGTTGCTCATAAGTATTCTTCAGATACTTGAGATTGGTCTCGGCATCGCGAACTGCCTTTTCCGTGAAGTTGATAGGCTTACGGTAGTGCTGGGTCGCAAAGAAGAAACGAAGTACTTGCCCATCAAGAGTTTTAAGGGCATCGTGTACCGTAATGAAGTTACCCAAGGACTTAGACATTTTGACATTGTCGATATTGACAAAGCCATTGTGCATCCAGTAGTTAGCAAAAGTCTTGCCTGTTTTAGCTTCAGACTGGGCAATTTCATTGGTGTGGTGTGGAAACTCTAGGTCAGCTCCACCACCGTGGATATCAATGGTATCACCTAAAATCTCTGTCGACATGACTGAACACTCGATATGCCAACCCGGACGTCCAGGTCCCCAAGGACTATCCCAAGAAATCTCACCTGGTTTGGAAGATTTCCATAGGGCAAAGTCTACAGGATTTTCCTTACGAGCCGTTTCTTCATCGATCCGACCTGAAGCACCTAGCTCCAAATCTTCCAAGGTTTTATTAGCCAATTTGGCATAGTTGTGGGATTTTTCCACACGGAAATAGACATCCCCTTGACTCTCATAGGCAAAGCCTTTCTCAATCAAGTCTTCCACAAAACGGATGATGTCTGCCATAAACTCCACCACACGCGGATGGCGAGTCGCAGGTTTGACGCCCAAGGCCGTCACATCCTCACGAAAGGCAGCGATGTACTTGTCCGCAACCTCCTGAGGCGTGTTGCCTTCTTCCCTGGCACGGTTGATTATCTTATCATCTACATCCGTAAAATTGGAAATATAGGCAACCTCATAACCACGATACTCAAAATAGCGACGAATGGTATCAAAAGTCACCGTTGAACGGGCATTCCCCACGTGGATATAGTTGTAGACGGTTGGTCCACAAACATACATCTTGACTTTGCCGTCCTCGATTGGGACAAATTCTCGCAAATCACGAGACATGGTGTCGTAGATTTTAATCATAAAATAATAGTCAGGAAAACCAAAATCAAAGAACACTTAGTTTCATCACTAAGAGTTCAATTGAATTTCAGTCCGAATATCTCTACACTTCGGAATCCCTTGCTCCTTTCTCATTCAGATAAACCACCTGAGTCTGTTTGACAAAGCCAATTTTTTCATACAAACGTTTGGCACCTACATTGCTATCTTCCACTGCAATCTGAAATTCCTTGTCATTTTGCTCAATTAGTTGGTTGACGAGGGATTTTGCTAAGTAGCTTCCATAGCCTTTTCCATGTTCAGGTTCAGATATTGCTAAACCGTAGAAGTAATTCGTATCGCTCGATAAATCAACCGTGCAAGTCCCAATAACCTGACCGTCTTTTAATAAAATATATAAGCGACTTTCTGGATCTTTCAGAGCTTCAGAGACATATCTATCCACAACTTCTCTCGATTCATGTTCCTCTGAAAATGCCTGAAATTTTAACTGACTAATTTGATCCTGATACGAACTATCTGCTAACAAAACTTCAAGATTGGAAATGGTTGCTAACGGATAAGGTCTTCTATCCTTACCTAACCAAGTTTCTGTCTCTTCATCCTCGATTAGTCCCCAGTTACTGGCAAAGTCAGGATGATTCTCTAAAAAAATACGTTCTGTCTGAAAAGTGACTGACCGAATGGGGAAAGAAGCTGTTTCTCTCTCAAAACTAGTAAACAATGCACGCGCAATCCCCTGACGGCGATGACCTGGATGAACCAGTATCGTCACTTCTACATCTTGGTCATCTGCATAGACAGTTAATAAACCAACAAGTTCGCCTTTTTCATAATAAAGGAAAAAGGCGGGCATGTTTGGGTCAAAATTAAGCATGTTAGAGAGATAGGGATCGCGATAGGTACCGTCATAGTTTTGGCAACAGTTAATTAGTTTTTTCGCCTCAGATAACTCCTCTTGGCTTAACTTGTTTCTTGCTTGAATCATATAGGTATCCTCTACAAACCAGACGATCTATGACTGGCTTCTTTAGCCTGCTCGAGTTTATTAACATAATACTCTCGTTTTTCTTCGACTTCGTGAATGACAGGCTCATCCTTCTTACCATGAAGGCGGACAATCTTGGCCGGAATACCGACAACCGTCACATCACTAGGTACATCTGCTACGACAACTGCTGCTGCACCGACCTTGGCATTTTCACCAATTTCCACAGGCCCGATAACTTGGGCATGGGCTGATATGAGGGCTCCCTTTCGCACGGTTGGATGGCGTTTGCCACAGTCTTTCCCTGTTCCCCCAAGAGTCACTCCGTGATAAAGGAGAACACCTTTTTCAACAATAGCTGTCTCCCCAATCACCAAACCAGAGCCATGGTCGATAAAGACACCTGAATCAATCTGGGCACCCGGATGAATCTCAATCTGAGTCCAAAAGCGCCAAAACTGACTGTGCATACGAGCCAAGAGTTTGAAGCCATGCTTCCAGAGAAAATGCGAAAGACGGTGGGCCGCCAAGGCCTTGACACCTGGATAAGTCAGCAAAACCTCCAAAGTGGTGCGGGCCGCTGGATCATTTTCTTTTACGATATCAATGGTTTCGCGCCACCATCCCATACATTTCTCCTTTTCTTATTCTGAATCTTTTGGTGTTTCTGTAAATTCTTTCTTAGGTTTGTGATCCTTGTGATGACGTGGGCGGTGAGGGCGCTCAGACTTTTCACCTTTTTCATCATGCTCAGGTTTTGGCGGACGAGGTAGAAGAGCCTTCATAGAGGCATCGATACGGCCTTTTTCATCAATCTTGATAACCTTAACATCAACTTCATCCCCGATTTCTACCAAATCCTCTACACGATTGGTACGAGTCCAAGCCATCTCAGAGATATGAACAAGGGCATCTGTCTTATCAAAGAGGTTAACAAAGGCACCAAATTTCTCGATACGAACGACTTTAGCACGGTAAACTTCATCCACTTTGGCTTCACGAACCAAACCAGCAATAATTTCTTTGGCACGGTTAATAGCATCTTGGTCACTAGAGTAGATAGACACATTTCCTTCTTCGTCTATATCAATCTTAACACCTGTTTCAGCGATAATCTTGTCGATGGTTTCTCCACCCTTACCGATGACAATCTTAATCTTGTCCACATCAATCTTGATCGTATCAATTTTCGGAGCAGTTGGAGCCAATTCTGGACGAACTTCTGGAATGGTTGCTTCAATGACATCAAGGATTTCAAAACGTGCTTTCTTGGCTTGAGCAAGAGCCTCCGTCAAGATTTCTGCAGTAATCCCTTGAATCTTGATATCCATTTGAAGGGCTGTAATCCCATCACGAGTACCTGCAACCTTGAAGTCCATATCTCCAAAGTGGTCTTCCAAACCTTGGATATCTGTCAATACTGTGTAGTTATTTCCATCTGAGATAAGTCCCATAGCAATACCAGCTACTGGCGCCTTGATTGGCACACCACCAGCCATAAGGGCAAGAGTTCCCGCACAGATAGAAGCTTGAGATGAAGAACCGTTTGATTCCAAAACTTCTGCTACTAGACGGATAGCGTATGGGAATTCTTCCAAGCTTGGCAAGACTTGAGCAAGAGCACGCTCACCAAGAGCACCGTGACCGATTTCACGACGACCTGGCGCACCGTAACGACCAGTTTCCCCTACAGAATATTGAGGGAAGTTATAGTGGTGCATAAAGCGTTTCTTATACTCTGGATCCAAACCATCGATGATTTGAGTTTCTCCCATCGGAGCCAAGGTCAAGACTGAAAGAGCCTGAGTTTGTCCACGAGTGAAGAGACCGGAGCCGTGCACACGAGGAAGAAAGTCAACAACCGCATCCAAAGGACGGATTTCATCGACCTTACGACCGTCAGGACGCACCTTATCTTCTGTAATTAAGCGGCGCACTTCAGCGTGTTCCATTTGTTCCAAGATTTCAGCCACATCACGCATGATACGGTCAAATTCTTCGTGGTCTGCATATTTTTCTTCGTAAACAGCAGTCACTTGGTCTTTAACTGCTTGAGTAGCAGCTTCACGAGCCAATTTTTCTTCTACTTGAACCGCTTTTTGGAGGTCGCTGTTGTAGGCTGCGATGATTTCAGCTTGCAAGTCAGCGTCCACATGAAGCAATTCCACTTCTGCTTTTTCTTTACCAACAGCTGCAACGATTTCTTCTTGGAAGGCAATCAATTCTTTAACTGCTTCGTGCCCTTTAAGGAGAGCTTCCAACATGATTTCTTCTGACAATTCTTTAGCACCAGATTCTACCATGTTGATGGCGTGTTTGGTACCAGCTACTGTCAATTCAAGAAGAGATTGCTCTGCTTGTTCTTGACTTGGGTTGATGATGATTTGGCCATCTACATATCCCACTTGTACCCCAGCAATTGGTCCGTCAAATGGAATATCTGAAATAGACAGTGCCAAAGATGAACCAAACATAGCAGCCATTGGTGCAGATGCATTTTCATCATAAGAAAGCACTGTATTGATGACTTGGACTTCATTACGGAAACCTTCCGCAAACATAGGACGAATCGGACGGTCAATCAAACGCGCTGTCAAGGTCGCATCTGTTGAAGGACGTCCTTCACGTTTCATAAAGCCACCAGGAAACTTCCCAGCCGCATACATTTTTTCTTCGTAGTTGACTTGGAGTGGGAAGAAATCCCCAGTTGCCATTTTCTTAGACATAACGGCAGCAGTCAAGACAGTTGACTCACCGTAACGTACAACAACAGAGCCATTTGCTTGCTTAGCAACCTGACCAGTCTCTACAATTAACTCACGACCCGCAAAAGTCGTTTGAAACACTTGTTTTGCCATTTTAATCCCCTTTGGATTGATGAAATTATACGCCTTGCCTACAAAGATCAAGATACTAAGCCGTTAAGCAACTCAAAGGAAAATAGGAAATCGAACGACGGAGCGAATGCTCCTAGGTAGATTTATCTTTTTCCACAGAGTTGTAGGCGTGTGCAATTACTCAAGATACCAAGGACGTCAAAAGCAAAGTAAAAATAGGAAACTGACGAAGTCTTCGATGAAGACAAGACAGTTTATCTTTTTTACACAGCTTTTCGGCCGGATTCAATTACTCAAGATACTAAGCCGTTAAGCAACTCAAAGGAAAATAGGAAATCGAACGACGGAGCGACCGCTCCTAGGCAGATTTATCTTTTTCCACAGAGTTGTAGGCAATTAAATGCTTTACTAACTCTCTCGTCAAATAATATCGATTTGACTCGCTCGTGTCGGTAAACCTTACAGTTAGAATGCATTCTATTATTTAACACCCTCATCTTTGTATCAAGTACGTACAGAGTCTATTTTATCATATTTTTCTTAAAAAGTGCGGTCTTTACCATTAAAAAGGAACCATTCCCCTCACTTGAGAAGAATGGTTTGCTTTTTATTATCCTAGAGACTGGTGATTAAACAAGGCATGGGTTGCTTGGTGGATGTATTTTGCTGTTTCAGCATTGTTCATAGTGTAGAGATGCACACCAGCAACATCCTGAGTTACCAAGTCCACGATTTGGTCCACTGCATAGGCAAGTCCTGCTGCTCTGAGCGACTCAGGGTCATGCTCATACTTGTCTAAGATGGCTTTAAATTTGCGTGGAAGATGGATATTCTCACAAGTCTTCAAGAGGCGGAGAGCCTGATTTCGATTCAGAATTGGCATAATCCCTGCATGAATGGGAACATCAATCCCAGCCAAGATGCACTTGTCTTGGAAATCATAGAAGCGCTCATTGTCAAAGAAAAGCTGAGTTACAAGGCTCGAGCAGCCTGCATCCACTTTCTTCTTGAGATTTTGGATATCTGAAATCTGATTTGGCGAATCTGGATGGCCTTCTGGATAACAAGCACCAACAATATCAAAGTGAGGAGCTTGCTCCTTGATGAACTCAATCAAGTCAGTTGCGTAGCGGAAATCCTTTTGTGGCTCCACATCTGGAATAATATCCCCACGAAGAGCCAAGATTTTCTGCACCCCAACCTTGTCCAAGTCTGCAATGGTTTCAGCAACCTTGTCCTTGGTCAAATAGATGGCTGGCAAGTGAGCAATAGTCGGAATCGCCAAGTCATTTTGGATAAAGTCAGCCAAACGAACCGTCGTTTCCTTGATATTAAATTTATTATTGCTGGCAGTCACACTGATAAAGTGAGGAGCCAACTCCTGCATATCTTGAAGAGCAGAAATAATTTTATCATTACCCACTGCTGGGTTTGGAGGAAACACTTCAAATGAGAGTGACGGTGTTTGGCGTGACATAGTCATTATCCTTTTCTAGTTGATTTTTTTCGTTAGCTGGATTCCTAGAATCCAAGTGAAACAGGCAGAATGACCAAACAGCGCTTCTTGAGAAATCCTTATCTTACAATTTCTCACGCGCAGCTTTAGCTGCTTCAACAAGGCGGATCAAGCTTTCTTTTGTTTCTGGAATACCGCGTGTTTTCAAACCACAGTCAGGGTTGATCCAAACTTTCTTGCTTGGCACTTTAGCAAGGATGGCTTCGATTGTATTGTCGATTTCGCCTTCATTTGGCACACGAGGTGAGTGGATATCATAAACCCCAGGGCCCACTTCTGTTTGGAAGTTTTTCGCTTTGAGTTCGTCCAAGATTTCAAGATTTGAACGGCTAGCCTCAAAGGAAATAACGTCTGCATCCATGTTGTCAATAGCTGGGATAATATCTGTAAATTCTGAGTAACACATGTGAGTGTGGATTTGAGTATCTGGCGCTACTGTTGAGTGTACCAAGCGGAATGCAGGAATAGCCCAGTCAAGGTAGTCTTCGTACCAGTCGCTACGACGGAGTGGCAATTTTTCACGAAGAGCAGCCTCGTCGATTTGGATGATTTTCACACCAGCAGCTTCAAGGTCAAGTACTTCATCCTTGATAGCAAGGGCGATTTGAAGAGTAGAATCCTTGATAGAGATGTCTTCACGTGGGAATGACCAGTTGAGGATGGTAACAGGTCCAGTCAACATACCTTTAACAGGTTTGTTTGTACGGCTTTGTGCATAGCTAGACCATTTAACAGTGATAGGGTTAAGACGAGTGACATCACCCCAGATGATTGGTGGTTTCACCCCACGCATACCGTATGATTGTACCCAACCATTTTTAGAGAAGAGGTAACCTGACAAGTTTTGACCGAAGTACTCAACCATGTCATTACGCTCAAATTCACCGTGAACAAGGACATCAAAGTCAATATCTTCTTGCCACTTGATCCATTCGTCGATTGTTTCAGCAAGGAAAGCATCGTACTCTTCTTGAGACAATTCACCTTTACGGTAAGCCAAACGTTTAGCACGAACTTCTTTAGTTTGAGGGAATGAACCGATCGTTGTTGTTGGAAGAGCTGGAAGCTTGAGAGTTTCTTCTTGGATGGCTTCACGTTCTGCAAAGGCTGGCAAACGAGTGTAGTCTGCATCCGTCAATCCAGCGATACGAGCACGAAGTTCAGCATTAACACCAACACGCTCAGTCGCAAAGAGTTCTTTGTTAGCTGCAAGTGCTTCTTCACCTTGACCATTGCGGATAGCATCCAAATCACGAATCTCATCCAATTTTTCAACTGCAAAGGCAAAGTGGTTCAAGATTGCTGGTTCAAATTCTTCATTAGCAGTTGTAAATGGCACATGAAGAAGTGAGCATGAGCTAGTCAAAACGATGTTTTCAGCTGGAATTTGCTCAAGAACAGCCAAGCTCTTTTCGTAGTTGTTGCGCCAGATGTTTTTACCATTGACAATACCTGCGTAGAGAGTCTTGTCAGCTGGGAAGCCACCTTTAACCAATTCAAGAGTTTTCTTACCTTCAACGAAATCAAGACCGATAGCATCTACTGGCAAGTTTACAAGGTCAGCGTAAACGTCACGAACGTCTCCAAAGTAAGTTTGAAGCAAGACTTCAAGACCTTTTTTGTCAGACAATAATTTGTTGTAAAGGTTCAAGAAGAGAGCTTTTTCTTCAGCTGTCAAATCTTTGACAAGAGCAGCTTCATCCAATTGGATACGAGTCGCACCAAGCTCCGCCAATTTAGCAAAAACTTCTTGGTAAGCAGCCACTAAGCTGTCTACGAAGTCTTCTGCTTTCACGCCTTCTTCAAAGTCTGACAATTGAAGGAAAGTGAAGGGACCTACAAGGACTGGGCGAGTGTTCAATCCAAGTTCTTTTGCTTCTTGGAACTCATCGAAGATCTTGTGACCAACCAATTTTACTTGAGTGTCTTTTTCAAATTTAGGAACGATGTAGTGGTAGTTGGTGTTGAACCATTTCTTCATTGGAAGGGCGCGAACGTCCCCTTTTTCTCCTTGGTAACCACGACCCAAAGCGAAGTAGCGCTCAAGGTCAGACAAGTTCAAGTTTTGAACGGATGCAGGTACTACGTTGAAAAGGAAAGCTGCATCTAGGAAGTTGTCATAGTGAGAAAAGTCATTTGATGGAATTTCAGTGATGCCTTTTTCTTTGACAATGTTCCAGTGTTTAGCACGCAAATCTTTTGCGGCTGCCAAGAGTTCTTCTTCTGAGATTTCTTTTCTAAAGTATTTTTCAGTTGTAAATTTTAATTCGCGGAATTCGCCCAAACGAGGGAAACCGATGATTGTAGTTGACATGATGTGTCCTCCAAAATTTGTTGTTGAAACTATCTTAACAGAAAAGAATGCGTCTGTATAATTGTAAAAAATTAGGCTTTGATATAGTTTGAAACTATATCTCGGTTTTAGACAAAAGAAAAAGACCTGAGACAAATGCCTCAAATCCTTTGTGTAGCTTGTTTTTTTACTATATTTCAGTTAGACGGTTCAAACGCGTTATTAGTAATTCTTATAAGTGACTATGGCTTGTTATTAGAAAAGACTATAATACTCTTCGAAAATCTCTTCAAACCGCGTCAACGTCGCCTTGCCTTAGACATATGGTTACTNNCTGCGGCTAGTTTCCTAGTTTGCTCTTTGATTTTCATTGAGTATGAGTCTACTCTAATCAACTCTTTTCCTGTTCGAGTGGGACGACTGCTAGTGTCTTTCCCAAACTGGCTAGGACTTTTAAGACTGTGTCCAACTGAGGACTAGTCTTGCCTGTTTCCATCCTAGCTATGACAGGCTGGCTTACTCCACTAAGTTCTTCTAGCTTTTTCTGACTGATTCCTTGCTCATGCCTGGCTTCAATCAGCTCACTCATGATAGCCACTCGCATATCACTTTCAAGGATTTCCTCCTTGGTAAAGAGTTGAGACTGGACATCCTTCCAATTACTCCCAATAGCACTATTCTTCATCTCTTAACCCTCTTTCTTTTACGTCTATGTATTTTTTGAAAAAATGAGCGAATTATAATTCGATAGATTGACCAGCGGGTTTAAAATTGGTGCTAGCTTGTTTCTTAAGCGCTTTTCCTTTTCTAGGGTAAAGCAGATCCTGCTTGCTTAACCCCAATTTTCCACGATGAATCCAATAGTAAATGGTTGAAATTCCCACGTTAACGCCCTTATCCTTGACCATCATGTCGGGAGAAAATTTTTGGTTATGATAGTGGAGAATCTTTTCCTTTAGTTCCTTAGTCAAGCTTGATTTCTTGACCGATTGCTTGCGATTATTTTCATAAGACTGTTGAGCATAGTCGGCAGAATAAATCTCTTTGAAGCACCCTTTTCCAAGACATTTTCGGACTGTCCTACGCTTAATTTCAGTGTGGATAGTTTGAGGAGCTTTTCCAAGTAGAGAGGCAATTTCTCTATTTGATTTTCCTTCTTTTTTTCCATCATTCGATTAAGCGACGGCTATCGATTGTCAAATGTTTGCCTTTTGTAGTATAATTGTCTTGCATCTCCGTGACTTTTAATCATTTCAATCTTAAATTGGACTTTTTTTTACTTGGGTTGTACTTAATCTATAAGGAAGACAAGAAAAAGAGTATCAATCAAGTAAAGTCACAAAGTCACATTAGCTCCGAGCAAGCATTGCAAATTGAGGTACTCACACAATGATTAAAATATTTCTCTCTGCCTTTTCTGTCATTCTCTTTGCTATCCCTATCATAGCTTATTCTTTTTTTCCATCTTCTAATCTTAATATTTGGCTATCTACCAGACCTATCTTGGCACAGATTTATGCCTTCCCCTTAGCTACTGCAACTATGGTTTCTATTTTAAGTTTCGTATTTTTTTCCCTATCTTTTTACAAGAAAAATAAACAAATACGGTTTTATTCTAGCATCTTGCTCTTACTATCGTTCATATTACTATTATTCGGAACAGATAAAACCCTTTCTTCCGTATCAAATAAGACTAAAACCTTAAAATTAGTAACTTGGAACGTCGCTAATCAAATAGAAGCACAACATATTGAGCGAATTTTTAGCCATTTTGATGCCGATATGGCTATATTCCCTGAACTAGCTACCAATATTAGAGGTGAGCAAGAAAACCAGAGAATCAAACTATTGTTTCATCAAGTTGGACTTTCTATAGCCAACTATGATATTTTTACTTCTCCACCTACTGATAGTGGAATAGCTCCTGTGACTGTGATTGTCAAGAAAAGTTATGGTTTCTATACAGAAGCTAAAACTTTCCATACAACACGGTTCGGGACAATTGTATTACATTCGAGAAAACAAAATATACCAGATATCATTGCTTTGCATACTGCTCCTCCTCTGCCAGGTTTAATGGAAATCTGGAAGCAAGACTTAACCATCATTCATAATCAATTGGCTTCAAAATATCCAAAGGCTATTATTGCAGGTGATTTTAATGCAACTATGCGTCATGGAGCACTTGCAAAAATAAGCTCTCATAGGGACGCATTAAATGTACTACCACCTTTTGAAAGAGGAACTTGGAATAGCCAAAGTCCAAAACTTTTTAATGCAACAATAGATCATATTTTATTGCCTAAAAACCACTACTATGTTAAAGATTTAGACATTGTAAGTTTTCAAAACTCTGATCATAGATGTATTTTTACAGAAATCACATTTTAATTATTTTATACTCTTCGACAATCTCTTCAAACCACATCAGCATCGCCTTACCTTAGACATATGGTTACTGACTTCGTCAGTCTTA
>NZ_VMLH01000028.1:0-14684 GCF_013276595.1 Streptococcus sp. 10824 | reverse complement strand
TTCCTAGTTTGCTCTTTTATTTTCATTGAGTATAAAACCTTGAAGAGTTGCCCCTTCAAGGTTTTTCTTATACAAATAAACGGACAAAGCTATAAAGTAGCAAGATACTACCAAGCACGATACGGTATTTACCAAAAAGGGTAAAGTCGTGTTTTTTCACATAGCTGGTCAAGAAACGAATAGCGACCATACTGACTGCAAAGGCTACTCCCATCGCAACCAAGAGCAAGAACAATTGCCCAAAGCTCAAGAGTTGTCCTGCTTTTACAAATTTGAAAATCTTTAAGGCACTAGCTCCAAACATAACTGGAATTCCAAGATAGAAGGTGAATTCCGTTACAACAGAACGACTGGTTCCATTCAACAAACCACCGACAATCGTTGCTCCAGAACGGCTTGTCCCTGGTAAAAGGGCAAGAACCTGGAAGAGACCGATATAGAAGGCTGTCGTATAAGGAAGTTTATCTAACTCTGTCACACTTGGCTCGATAGCACGCGCTTTATTGCGCTTTTCCAAATAGATAAAGGCAATCCCATAGATAATCAACATGAGAGCAACAGAAACCATGTTATGGAAATGGGTATCAAACCAATCATCAAACTTAAATACGGCAAGCAAAGGTAAAGTTGCAACCAAGACCTTCAACCATAGTCTCCAAGTCTTACGAACTTCCTGCTTGTCCTTAGTCGGTTTGAAAGGATTGAGCTTATTAAAGTAAATAACCATGACCGCCAAAATCGCACCTAATTGAATTACAACATTAAACATGGACATAAAGGCTTCGTTTTGATTTTGATATTGGATAAATTCCTCTGCTAAAATCAAGTGACCTGTACTAGAAATCGGCAACCATTCCGTAATTCCTTCAACAATTCCGAAGAAGATAGATTTTAAAATTTCAATAAGATACATAGATTACTCCTTTTTTCTATCTTCCATTATAGCATACTTTTTCAGTCTATGGCAGTTCTCTTTAAAAGGCGCCGATACTGCCACCGCCTCCACCGCCAGAGAAGCCACCGCCAGAACTTCCACTTCCAGAAGATACAGAGTAGGTACTTGCTGTATTTGCGACACTGGCATATTGGCTCATTTGCGCGCTTGAATGATAAAACATACTATGCCAACCATAAGCTACATATAGATTGATATCTGGATTTTCAACTTGAATCTGATGAACCTTCATCAAATGACTAACCTTGTCCGCATAGCCAAATAAGGTCGCATAGACCAAGAGGCGATTCCAGACTACAATACTTTCCAACTCTGCCTGATCCAATCGTGCAATCTCACGCAACATATTTTCAAAACTGGTCCAGAGATAGTAGACCTCTGCTCCTGCCTCATTTAGGACACCATCACGGTTATCTAGTCGAAGTTTCCAATAATAGAAAACAGCCAAAACCAAACCTAGAAAACCAAGTATTGGCAAGAGGAAGTAAAGATAGCCATAAACATCCAAACTGTACAAGAACAAACCAAATCCAATAAATAGGGGCAAGATAGTGGAGAGTCCCATACCCACTTGCAAAGCCTTTTCCCCACCAGTTAAAGGACGATAGTAATCTGGAAGCCCCCAGAAGGTAACTCGATTTCTCACTCCTTCTTGCATCTGGTTCAATACTTCTTCAAAAGAAGATTTGAGTTGACGCCCCTTTGCTTGAATCCGTTTTTCATCAGAGACTTTTGCTCTACGATAAAGACTATCAGATACCTTGTAATCCGCAAACAAATTGGAAAGAGTTTCTTCTTTTTTGCCTGAAAAAGCCAGATTTAGACAGTCTTTCTCAAAGCTTGACAAACCATCTTCTTTTACTATCCTCAAGCCAACTGCATCTCCTTCTGAAATGATAGAGACATTTCCACGGTCTATCACATCTAGCAAGGTAGCTTGAATAAGTTGGTCAAAGGTGAATTTGCCAGCCCCCTTGACCAAGGGACTCACTTCCTCCAAGGAGGTCGAGTAGACAGCCTCTGATAAAACCATAGGCTCTAATTCCATTGGTGGTTCATAGAGACGATGATTTTTGGCATATTTGACCGAAGGAGTGGTCTTTCTTCTATAGATAAAATAGAAGCAGACACTCAATAACAAGGAGATAGAAAGTATCGAAGGGAAGACCCAAGTAAGGAGTTGTTTACTTTGCTCTTTTTCTTTAACAATCGAGTCTTCTACCTTATTAAATTCTTCTAAATGATTTCCTTTCAAACCCTGATCCCTAGCGCTAGCAAAATCAGTTCGAGGCCAATAGGCATGCAATTCAACTCCACGCTTAGCCGGAAGATTGTCCAAACGAATAGTATAATCAAGGCTACTCTTTTCAATCGTTCCCTCTCTAAAAAGTTTCCCTGTATGGAAAAAGAGTTTTTCAGCTCCCTTGTCTCCCCTTACATGAAATTCAAACTTGCCAATAGCCCCTGAACTATCTGTTAAAGGTTGCCAATTTAATTCAGCAATGTCATCATATAGGAAAAGCAAATTTTTTAAGTTCCATGTAAGCTCAACTTCAACTGTGTCGCCTTCCTGGCCTGGATTATAGACTCTCACAGTATAACCATTCGCTTCTTCTGTCACTTCGCTCGTAACGTCTGCTAGTTCAGCACCATTTTTCGCAGCCTGAACCTTTGGATGAGGATCAATGTCAAATCCACTAGGCATCTTGCCAGCACGTCCAAGTCCCACGATTTGGCCCTTAAAGTCCTCCTCAAACTGATAAACTATCTTTTGTCTAAATTCTGCCGTATTGTCTGCATGAATATACAAATCCCCTTGATAAGAGTTTATCTTGAAATCAATGGCGAAAACAGAAAGTGGCAGAAGGCAAAACAAGCCTAAGACCAGTAAGAAAAAAGTTTTTTTCATCAACTAAGCCCCCTTTTTATCTTTCTTATCATTATAGCATTTTTTCTTAAGTAAGGGCTTACCCATATTGAAAAATAAAGTTTTTTTCGATAAAATAGGAGACAGTTATTTTTTAATAGATTAGAATAGGAGAAATCATGAGAAAAATATACTTATCTATTTTCACAAGTCTCTTGCTGATGCTAGGACTTGTCAATGTTGCTCAAGCCGATGAATATTTACGCATCGGGATGGAAGCAGCATATGCCCCCTTTAACTGGACCCAGGATGATGATAGCAATGGAGCTGTCAAAATCGATGGAACCAACCAGTATGCCAACGGATACGATGTTCAAATCGCCAAGAAAATCGCTAAGGACTTAGGTAAAGAACCTTTGGTTGTTAAAACCAAGTGGGAAGGTCTAGTCCCTGCCCTTACTTCTGGTAAGATTGACATGATTATCGCAGGTATGAGTCCTACTGCCGAGCGTAAACAAGAAATTGCCTTTTCAAGCAGTTACTACACTAGCGAACCAGTTTTGCTTATCAAAAAAGATTCTGCCTACGCAAATGCTAAATCTTTGAATGACTTTAATGGTGCGAAAATCACTTCTCAACAAGGTGTTTACCTTTATGACTTGATTTCACAAATCCCAGGTGCTAAAAAAGAAACAGCCATGGGAGACTTCGCTCAAATGCGCCAAGCTCTTGAGGCTGGTGTCATCGATGCCTATGTTTCTGAACGCCCAGAAGCTCTGACTGCCGAAGCTGCAAACTCTAAGTTCAAGATGGTCCAAGTAGAACCAGGTTTCAAAACTGGGGAAGAAGATACAGCTATCGCCATTGGACTTCGTAAAGATGACAATCGTATTAGCCAAATCAATGCCAGCATTGAAACCATTTCAAAAGACGACCAAGTTGCCTTGATGGATCGTATAATCAAGGAACAACCTGCCGAAGCTACAACAACTGAAGAGACTAGCAGTAGTTTCTTTAGCCAAGTCGCTAAAATTCTTTCTGAAAACTGGCAACAACTCTTGCGTGGTGCTGGTATCACTCTTTTAATCTCTATCGTCGGAACCATCACAGGTCTCATTATTGGACTTGCCATTGGTGTCTTCCGTACTGCTCCTCTCTCTGAGAATAAAGCCATTTACAGCTTACAAAAACTAGTTGGCTGGATTCTCAATGTCTACATTGAAATTTTCCGTGGTACCCCAATGATTGTTCAATCGATGGTTATCTACTATGGAACTGCTCAAGCTTTCGGTATCAACCTTGACCGCACACTGGCTGCTATCTTCATCGTTTCGATCAACACTGGTGCCTACATGACTGAAATCGTCCGTGGTGGTATCCTAGCAGTTGACAAGGGACAATTTGAAGCCGCGACTGCTCTTGGTATGACTCATAATCAAACCATGCGTAAGATTGTCCTACCTCAAGTAGTCCGTAACATCCTGCCAGCAACTGGTAATGAATTTGTCATCAATATCAAAGATACATCTGTATTGAACGTTATCTCGGTTGTCGAACTTTATTTCTCAGGAAATACCGTGGCAACGCAAACCTATCAATACTTCCAGACATTTACAATCATCGCCGTGATTTACTTTGTCCTCACCTTCACCGTAACACGTATCCTACGCTTCATCGAACGCCGCATGGACATGGATACCTATACTACAGGTGCTAACCAAATGCAAACGGAGGATTTGAAATAATGACACAAGCAATCCTTGAAATTAAACACCTCAAAAAATCCTATGGCCAAAACGAAGTGCTAAAAGACATTTCACTCACTGTCCACAAGGGAGAGGTAATCTCTATCATCGGAAGCTCTGGAAGCGGGAAATCGACCTTCCTACGCTCTATTAACCTACTTGAA
Source organism: Streptococcus sp. 10824 (assembly GCF_013276595.1). Lineage (NCBI taxonomy): Bacteria > Bacillati > Bacillota > Bacilli > Lactobacillales > Streptococcaceae > Streptococcus > Streptococcus sp. 10824. The sequence continues at coordinate 9,953 of NZ_VMLH01000028.1, read as the reverse complement.
ACACCAACTGATGGACAAATCCTTTATCATGGACAAAACGTCCTCGAAAAAGGCTATGACCTCACGCAATACCGTGAAAAGTTGGGGATGGTGTTCCAATCCTTTAACCTCTTTGAAAATCTCAACGTGCTTGAAAACACAATTGTCGCTCAGACAACTGTCCTTAAACGCGAACGCACAGAAGCTGAAAAGATTGCCAAAGAAAACCTGGAAAAGGTCGGTATGGGAGAACGCTACTGGCAAGCGAAACCAAAACAACTCTCAGGTGGTCAAAAACAACGTGTGGCCATCGCTCGTGCCCTCTCCATGAATCCAGATGCTATTCTCTTTGATGAACCAACATCAGCTCTCGATCCAGAAATGGTTGGAGAAGTCCTCAAAATCATGCAGGACCTGGCTCAGGAAGGCTTGACCATGATTGTTGTAACCCACGAAATGGAATTCGCCCGTGATGTCTCTCACCGTGTTATCTTCATGGATAAGGGTGTAATCGCTGAAGAAGGCAAACCAGAAGACCTCTTCACCAATCCTAAAGAAGACCGTACAAAAGAGTTCCTTCAACGCTATCTCAAATAAAAAGAAAAGGCTGCATCAACTGTGCAGTCTTTTTGCTGTTCAAAATGAAAAGGCAGATTCTCTATCTCTACTACTTGAGGGTCAAGAATCCGCCGTTATCCAAAGATTAATCTTCAAATTTTTCATGATTTTTTTCATAGAAATCAATTAGGCCTAGGGCTGTTTCAAATGAAATATTTTTTACTTTTGCACGACCCTGCGCCAGAGCAATGATAGACATTTCACGCGCATTCGTTTCTTTAGAGATACGGTAGCCTGTGATTTTCTTATCACGAACCCAGCCAACAACTGATTCTACTTTTTCAAAGTTTGACTTAGCCATGTTTTTCTCCTATTTTCTTCTTTACAATACTTAATTGTATACGTTTTTACTACTTTTGTCAATAAAAAACATATATTCAATAAAATAAATGACCCAGAATCTTCTTACTTCCTTTTTAAAGCCGATAATATATAGTTTTCCGCTTACTATAACCTATCAGTATGCTCCTAAAAAACAATTGCATTATTAAACCTTAAATTTGTAAAAATATTCACGTATGCTGAATACCAGTTTCTCAATAGGATAGACAGGATTTACTATTTCATTCTATCTATTCCTTTTAAATCAACAAGCCCACTAAAGATAGTCTTTCACTCCTCACTATCTCTAAATCATTCCGTTTTCTTTCTCCTTCTTTGTTTCCTTTCCTGTCCTTATCTATATCTTATCCATTTCACAACCGGTACTACTTACTTTGTACAATCTTGCATCTTCTGATTACATACCCACTTTCCAGCTAGTCATTTAAAATCAGTATCACTAGCTATTGCATGTCTAGCACTATTGTCTATCTCACGAGTTTTTTCGACCAACTCACCTAGCAGTCATCTCACAAACATTGATTATTTTTTTTGATTCCTATTATATTTAGAGAAATCTCAAATTATAGTAAGTAATTCTGCCGCCTTAATATAAACAGAATCGAAAATAATAGGTGTTATAGTGAGTTGTAGTAGAAATAGCACGATAAGCTTCCTAAAACCATAGGAATCGCCCCCTTTCTTCACTCTCATTATAACACCTATACATCAGTTGTGCAAATAATATGATATTTTTTTATTAGTCCTCAGACAAGCATATTATAAAGCGTTTCGTTCCCATTTAAGTTAATATAAGCCGGATCAAAACCTTCCATTCTACGGATCAAACCTGCATAATCATGCTTATCTGCTAAAGCGATCCCAATTAATACTGGGCCTGTTCCCTTGCTAGCTCGTTTGATATACTCAAATCGTGTGATATCATCATTTGGCCCCAGGATATCATTTACAAACTCACGCAAAGCTCCTGGACGCTGTGGGAAATTGACCACAAAGTAATGCTTGATCCCATCATAAATCAAGGCACGTTCTTCCATTTCTGGCATACGGTTGATATCATTATTTCCTCCAGAAATGATACAACAAATGGTTTTCCCCTTGATATATTCAGCTAAAACTTCTAAAGAAGCAATACTAGCTGCTCCAGCAGGTTCTGCAACAATCCCTTGTTTAGAGTAGAGGTCAATCAAAGTTTCAGAAATCAATCCCTCATCGACACCTACCAAGGTTTGAACATGTTGACGAGTTGCTTCATAGGTCAATTGACCTACCTTCTGTACAGCAATCCCATCCGCAAATTTGTCAATTTCCTTGAGCTTAACAGGTCCACCAGCTTCAAAGGCAGCCTTCATGGAACGCGCTCCATTCGCCTCTACTCCGATAACCTCAATCTCTGGACTTGTTTCCTTGATATAGGTAGAAACCCCAGCAATGAGACCCCCACCACCAACAGGAACCAAGACAGCATCAAAATCAATCGATTCTTTTCGAGCTTCTTCTAAAATCTCATAAGCAACTGTTCCTTGACCTGCTTGAACATGAGCATCATCAAAGGGATCAATAAAAGTACGATTTTCAGAAACTGTAAATTCTTGAGCTGCCTTAGCTGAAGCATCAAAGGTATCTCCAACTAGTTTAATGGTTACGAAGTCCCCGCCAAAAAAGCGAACCTGCCCAATTTTTTGTTGCGGAGTGGTAATGGGCATAAAAATAGTAGCAGGAATTTTCATCTCATTGCAGGTATAGGCTACTCCCTGCGCATGATTTCCCGCAGAAGCGCAGACTACCCCACGTTCACGCTCTTCCTTGCTGAGCTGGGAAATGGCATAATAGGCACCACGGATCTTAAAAGAACGAACACGCTGGGCATTTTCTTTTTTCAAATAAATCTTAGCACCATACTTCTCCGATAAATAATGGTCATAATCAAGCGGTGTATTAACGACCACACCATTCAAGACCTTATGAGCCTTGATGATATCTTTTGAACTTAACATATAAAACCTCTTTTTCTATAAAAAACAGTCACTAATGACTGTTTTTTTAGTTATTCATCTCCAAAAACTTCAGCAACACTTTCATGATATTTATGAGCCATACGAATTGAAAACTCTTTAGGAAGTTCATAACGATTTGTGGAAATCCAATCATATAACCATTCTGCCAAACTTTCTTCACTATCATTACGATGGAAGATAAAATAGTTTAAAACTTCTTTATATTCTACATCATTCAAATCCAGCGTGTCTACAAATTGACTACGAGAAACAAAATTAGAATCTAATTTTCTTAGTTGATCTGTCAATTCTCCCAATTGTAAATCCAACTGAAAAAATAATTTTTGCAGTTGCCTATCAGTTTCATCACATCCTGTCTTGATAGAAAACAAATTGGTAATATTCATATGATTTCAACCCCTAAATAAGTATATCTAATATCCCACGAATAGCTGAAGCTACTATTTTAGCAAAATTTTTTGCTTTCTAATTAGTTATAGATTTTGAATGCATCATCGTCGTTTTTACCAACGAATGGCATTGCTTTACGCAATTCTGCACCAACTTTTTCAATTTCAAGGTTAGCTGCTTGTTCACGGTAAGCAGTCAATTTTGGACGTCCAGCTTTATAGTCATTTACAAAGTCATTTGCAAATTTACCATTTTGGATATCAGCCAAGACTGCTTTCATGTTTTCTTTAACTTGTTCAGTGATTACACGTGGACCTGATACATAGTCACCGTATTCAGCAGTGTTTGAAATAGATTGACGCATTTTCTTGAATCCACCTTCATAGATTAAGTCAACGATCAATTTCATTTCGTGAAGAACTTCAAAGTAAGCCAATTCTGGAGCGTAACCTGCTTCTGTCAAGACTTCGAAACCTGCTTCGATAAGGGCAGTCAAACCACCACAAAGTACTGCTTGTTCACCAAACAAATCTTCTTCAGTTTCTTCTTTGTATGTTGTTTCAAGAAGACCTACACGAGCTGCTCCAACACCTTTACACCAGTCCATAGCAATGTTTTTCGCATTTCCTGTTGCATCTTGGTATACTGCGTAAAGAGCTGGTACACCAAATCCTTCTTCGTAAGTACGGCGTACCAAGTGCCCTGGTCCTTTAGGAGCACACATAAAGACATCTACATCCGCAGGAACTTTGATAAATTCGAAGTGAATGTTGAAACCATGAGCAAATCCAACTGCATTCCCAGCTTCCAAGTTTGGAGCGATTTCTGCTTCGTACAATTCTTGTTGGATTTCGTCTGGTGCCAAAATCATGATAACATCAGCCAATTTAGTTGCTTCTGCTACTGTGTAAGTGTCAAATCCATCTTCTTTTGCTTTGTCAAAAGATTTACCTGGACGTACACCGATGATGACATCACGACCTGAGTCACGCAAGTTTTGAGCATGCGCATGTCCTTGTGAACCATAACCGATAACGGCGATTTTTTCACCGTCAAGTGCTGCTACTTTAACATCTTTTTCGTATTCCATTTGAACTGCCATAGTTTTTCTCTCTTTTCTATCATTTATTGCCTTTTAGGCTGGTTTAACAAATTTAAGTTGGATTTTTAGTCACGGGTAAATCCAGTTGCACCCGTTCGAGCAATATTGCGAATACCGTATGGTCGAATGACTCGTAATAGAGCTTCACTCTTTTCAGCATTTCCTGTCATCTGAATGGTAATCGAGCTTGGCGCTACGTCTACCACTGTTGCACGGAAAGGTTGAATAATCGCTAGAATCTCAGCTCGCTTCTCAGCTGGCGCTGACATCTTAACCAAAATCACCTCGCGCTCCAAATGAGGCTTGTCTGTAATATCACGAATGCGAATCACATCAATCTGACGATTGAGTTGCTTGATAATTTGCTCCACTTCATCATGAGAAGCAACATCAATAATAATGGTGATACGCGATACATTCGGATCTTCTGTTGCTCCAACAGAGATGCTTTCAATATTAACCTGACGACGAGATAAGACACCTGTAAAGCGATTGAGGACTCCTGAACGATTTTGTAGTTTTGCTGTTAACATTCTACGCATGGAACTTCACCCCCAACATCTCATGATTACTCTTACCAGCCGGTACCATTGGTAACACCTGTTCCTTACGAGAAATATCTACCTCAATTAGCATAGGAACATGCTCAGTGATGACTTCAAGGTCTTGAGCCAAGGTCTCAGGATTGTCAAACTTATAGTTTTTAATACCATAAGCCTGCGCCATCAATTGGAAATCAGGAAGGGTATCAAAGACCGACTCTGATGTTCTTCCTTCATAGAAGGATTCCTGCCACTGGCGAACCATTCCAAGTGAATGATTGTTCAGCATAACCACCTTGATTGGCACCTTGTAAATATTCAAAATAGCCAACTCCTGGTTGGTCATTTGGAAACCACCATCCCCAACAAACAAGACTACTTCCTTATCTGGGTTAGCAATTTTAGCCCCGATTGCTGCTGGAATTCCGAATCCCATGGTTCCTAAACCACCTGAAGTCACTAACTGACGTTCATTTTGGTAGGGATAATACTGGGCTGTCCACATTTGGTGTTGACCAACATCTGTTACCACAATGGCATCTCCATTCGTCAATTCACCAATGCGTTCAATAACTGCTTGCGGTTGAACCACACGCTCTTTCTTATCATAAGAACGAACACGGTTCTTGTCTTTAGTAACTTTCTCAATCCATTTCTCAGTATTGTTATGAACTGTCGGTTCTGCTAGCAACATTTGCAAGGCTTTCTTAGCATCTCCAACTACAGGAATATCTGCACTGATAATCTTGCCAATCTCGGCTGGGTCAATATCAATATGGGCAACCTTAGAATTCTTAGCAAAAGTCTTTGGATTTCCTGTCAAACGGTCATCAAAACGAGAGCCAATACTAATCATAAAGTCCGTCTCTGTCATGGCAATATTCGCTGCGAAAGAACCGTGCATCCCCCCCATTCCAAGGAAGAGTGGGTGAGTCGTTGCAATTGTTCCTTGACCTAAGAGAGTTGTTACGACTGGAATTTGATAGCGTTCTGCAAATTCATTTAATTCTGCCGCAGCCTCAGCATAACTAATTCCACCACCAGCTAACAAGACTGGCTTTTTAGCCTTGGACAATTGCTTCAAGATTTTCTTGATTTGCATATCATTTGGCTCAAGAGTCGGCTGATAGCTTGGTAGGTTCACTTCTGGTGAATAGATGAAGTCTGTTTCTAAAGCAGATACGTCTTTAGGTAGGTCAATGACGACTGGCCCTGGTCGACCTGTAGTTGCGATATGGACAGCTTCCGTAATGATGCGCGGAATATCAGCTGTCTCACGAACTTGGTAATTGTACTTAGTGATTGGCATGGTAATTCCCACGATGTCTGCCTCCTGAAAGGCATCCTTCCCAATCCCTGCTCGCCCTACCTGACCTGTAAAGACCAAAAGGGGAACACTATCGCTCATGGCATCCGCAATCCCTGTAATGGCATTTGTTGCTCCCGGTCCGCTAGTAACGACGGCAACACCCAACTTTCCAGTTGATTTAGCATAACCTTCAGCTTCATGCAGACAACCTTGCTCATGGCGTCCTAGAATGTGGTGAATACCTTTAAAATTATATATCGCATCATAAAAAGGCAAGACTGCACCACCAGGATAACCAAAGATGGTATCAATTCCTAAATCACGAAGTGTTTCCAAAACTAGGTCCGAACCCGTCTTAGGAGATTCTAAACTGATTTTCTCCATTGTTCCCCTTTCTTTCCTCTTAAAAATAACTTGTTACTATCATACCATTTTTTAAAAAATTTTCAAGAGAAAAGAAGAAATTTTCTGAATTTTCTATTTTAACGTTTATTTATGAATGTTATTTTTGTTTTTATTAAAAAGATACCGTTTTCATTTACTGAAAAAGAAAAAAGAACTGATTTCTCAGTCCTTCATTAATCGGCTCTTATTCCACACTAAATAGATAGGGGTAAACAGGTTGTTGACCTTGGTGGATTTCAACTTCAAGATCCTCAAATTCTTCTGCGATTTCTTGAGCGATTTCATTGGCAAGTTCTTCGCTTCCGTCTTCACCGACATAGAAGGTTACGATTTCACTGTCTTCATCCAACATATGTTTCAAAGTTTCTGCCAAGGTTTGGTGCATGTCAGGGTTTGACACGAGGATTTTCCCATCCACCATACCAAGATTATCGTTTTCATGGATTTCTAAGCCATCAATGGTTGTATCACGCACAGCTGTTGTGACGCTTCCACTAACGACATCGCTAAGAGCTGCAGTCATACGCTCTTGGTTTTCTTCAATGGACTTGCTTGGATCAAAGGCAAGAAGACTTGTTAAACCTTGAGGAAGAGTACGAGCCTCTACCACTACTGCTGGTTGTTCCAAAACTTCTGCTGCAGATTGAGCTGCCATGAAGATGTTCTTGTTGTTTGGCAGGAAGATAATGTTACGAGCGTTGACCTGTTCAACAGCCTTGATAAAGTCTTCTGTTGAAGGGTTCATGGTTTGACCGCCTTCGATAACATAATCCACTCCTTGAGAACGGAAGATATCTGCTAGACCTTTACCAGAAACGACAGCAATCAAAGCATACTCTTTTTCTTCAGCTGGTTTGCTAACTTGGGCAGCTTCTTTTTCAACCTGTGCTTCGTGTTGGTTACGCATATTGTCAACTTTTACCTTGACCAAGCTACCATATTTGAGACCTTCTTGCATGACAAGTCCTGGATCTTCTGTATGGACATGGACTTTGACAATTTCATCATCATTGACAACAAGGAGAGAATCCCCAAGTTCATTCAAGTAGTTACGGAACTCGTCGTAATCAAAATCTTTGGTATAGGTTGGACCTTGCTTAAGAGCTACCATGATTTCAGTACAGTAACCAAAGGTAATGTCCTCAGTCGCTACGTGACCAGCTACAGACTTGTGGTGCTCCGCATTGATCATCTCACTCATGTTGGCAGGAGTGGCTACAAAGTCCTCAGATGCAATATATTCGCCAGTAAGAGCTGAAAGGAAACCTTCGTAGATGAAGACCAATCCTTGACCACCTGAGTCCACAACGCCAACTTCCTTCAAGACTGGAAGCATGTCTGGTGTTTTAGCTAGAGCTGTTTTAGCACCTTCTAAAGCTGCGCGCATGACTTCAACAGCGTCATCTGTTTGCTCAGCTTTTTTCTTAGCACCGATAGCAGCCCCACGAGAAACTGTCAAAATCGTTCCCTCAACTGGTTTCATCACTGCCTTATAGGCAACTTCTACACCTGATTGGAAAGCAAGAGCCAAGTCTTGACCTGTTAACTCGTCTTTATCCTTGATGGCTTGTGAAAATCCACGGAAAAGCTGAGAGGTAATAACACCTGAGTTCCCACGCGCACCCATCAAAAGCCCTTTAGCAAGAATGCTCGCTACCTCGCCAACTGTAGAAGCTGGCTTGTCTGCAACTTCTTTAGCACCATTTTCAATGGTCATTCCCATGTTTGTTCCAGTATCTCCATCTGGAACGGGGAAGACATTTAATGAATTGACATATTCAGCTTGCTTATTCAAGCGAGTTGATGCAGCCTGCACCATTTCTTGAAATAAGCTAGTAGTAATTTTTGACACGGTTATTCTCCTACAACTTTGATATTTTGAATGTAGACATTTACAGTCTGAGCAGTAATTCCAAGCTGGTTTTCCAAGCTAAAGGCAACACGCTCTTGAATGTTTTTTGACACTTCACTAATCTTTGTTCCGTAGCTCAACACGGTATACACATCAACTGCAATGCTGCCATCTTCGGCTGCCTTTACGACGACACCTTTAGAATAATTTTCCTTACCTAGAAGGGCTTGAAAATTATCTTTGAGGGCATTTTTACTAGCCATACCGACCACACCAAAAATTTCAGTTGCTGCTCCACCTACGACGGTTGCAATCACTTCATCTGTTAGTTCGATTTGACCATCTTTTGTATTAATTTTTACAGTCATCCTTTTTACCTCAACTAGTTGATACTCTATTTTATCATATTTCAGCCCAAGTGTAAAAGCAGAATACTGTATCAGCGGATATTTACTCTGCTTTTAAAATGATTTTTTCGCTATGACAAAAGAAAAAGACCCTGAGGTCTCCTTGCTTTTATTATTAAACGCGTTCAACTTTACCTGATTTCAAAGCACGAGCTGAAGCCCAAACTTTTTTAGGTTTACCATCGATAAGAACAGTAACTTTTTGAAGGTTTGGTTTTACGGCACGTTTTGTTTGGTTCATCGCGTGTGAACGGTTGTTTCCTGATACAGTCTTACGACCTGTAAAGTAACATACTTTAGCCATTTGTGTTTTCCTCCTATTAGATCTAATATAGCGGATGTGCTAGCACCACATACCGTACTATGTTATCACACTTTCTTCATTTTTGCAAGGGAATTGGAAGATTTTTTTATTTATTGTGATTCGAATGTGATATTGAAAGTTCTATAATGAAGTTAGCCACCCAGCCCTCCTAAAAATTAGATGGTTCAACTAGCTGATAGCTAGCACTCGATTTCATTTGATAAGAGGCTTGATGCTGTTAGGCTGACAAGCCAAGGCTAAGATTAGCCTTGGTTTAGCTGACAAAACTGCTTCAAGGGTTCCTCTTGTCAAATGAAAGCTCTTCTAGGCATAAGAAAACACCTCTGTGTTATACTTGTTGTTCAATCACAAATACAAGAAAGGCACAGAGATGCAAAACCATTATACTACAAAAGCCAAACATTTGATAATCGATAGCCGTCGCTTAATCGAACGATGGAAAAAGGAAGGGAAATCAAATAGAGAAATCGCCTCTTTACTTGGAAAAGCTCCTCAAACTATCCATACTGAAACAAGCGTGGGACAGTCTGACAATGTCTTGGAAAAGGACGCTTTAAAGAGGTTTATTCTGCCGACTATGCTCAACAGTCTTATGAAAATAATCGCAAGCGCTCGGTCAAGAAATCAAGATTGACCAAGGAACTAAAGGAAAAGATTCTCCACT
>NZ_VMLH01000027.1:0-480 GCF_013276595.1 Streptococcus sp. 10824 | reverse complement strand
CTCGATTTCATTTGATAAGAGGCTTGATGCTGTTAGGCTGACAAGCCAAGGCTAAGATTAGCCTTGGTTTAGCTGACAAAACTGCTTCAAGGGTTCCTCTTGTCAAATGAAAGCTCTTCTAGGCATAAGAAAACACCTCTGTGTTATACTTGTTGTTCAATCACAAACACAAGAAAGGCACAGAGATGCAAAACCATTATACTACAAAAGCCAAACATTTGACAATCGATAGCCGTCGCTTAATCGAACGATGGAAAAAGGAAGGGAAATCAAATAGAGAAATCGCCTCTTTACTTGGAAAAGCTCCTCAAACTATCCACACTGAAATCAAGCGTGGGACAGTCCGACAATGTCTTGGAAAAGGACGCTTTAAAGAGGTTTATTCTGCCGACTATGCTCAACAGTCTTATGAAAATAATCGCAAGCGCTCGGTCAAGAAATCAAGATTGAACAAGGAGCTGAAGGAAAAGATTCTCCACT
>NZ_VMLH01000026.1:0-11250 GCF_013276595.1 Streptococcus sp. 10824 | reverse complement strand
TAGGAGCCCCTGCATAAGGACGATAGAGGTAGCGGTCGATTCCTGTTTCATCAATATATACGATTGGTAAATCGTTTAGGTTATCCAAAATATCAAGAAACTCAGATACTTTCTCTGGGTCTTGTTCCTTAAAGCTCGTCATCTTTTTTTGAAGTGACCTTCATCTGCTTTAAAGCTGCCCATACTGAAGGGACAGCACAATCAAAATGTGCCGCAATTTCCCGTAAAAAAGCATCTGGATAAGCCTCTACAAAGGATTTCAATTCCTCTAAAGGAATCTTTCGGTTTTTGACGACTCGCTTTTTCCTCTCTAAGTGTCCTTGTTCACGTAAGTTCTTTTCCCACGTGAAGAGAGTTCTGACGCCAACATCAAAAACCTTGGCTGCCTCGACATGGCTGTGCCCCTCTTTGATGTAATCTAATGCTCGCTGTTTAAAATCTGTACTATATGCCATAGCTTTATTATAGCATGCTTGTTTGAAACTAAGCAACTATACTATGCGTTTTTCTTATTTTAAGATTTTTACCTCAACTCTCTTTTAGTATTTAACGCAGTTAATAAGGTCTATAATAGTCTAATTTAGGTAGTAAATTTGTTCCTATTCTGTCAACTTTTCCTATTTTTTATCTTATTGAGGTTGGTATTTGTACAATTCAGGAATTATTAATGATTAATTAAAATTTTTTGTTAGAATAAGTTCATAAAAAAGAAAAGGAGTATTTGATCATGTTACAAAAAATTTATGAGCAGATGGCGGATTTTTATAGAAATATTGAAGAAGAGTATGGTACTGTATTTGGTGATAATTTTGACTGGGAACATTTTCATTTTAAATTTTTAATTTATTATTTAGTGAGATATGGTATTGGGTGTCGTAGGGATTTTATCGTTTACCATTATCGTGTTGCTTATCGTTTGTATCTTGAAAAGATGATAATGAAACAAGGTTTTATTTCTTGTTGAGATAGTCTGAGTTAATTTCCGAACAAATTTACTTTTTTATGGAAAGATAATAATAAATAGCTGCTTATTTTTCTAAATCATTTTTTAATAGTTGGAAATAGCAAATCTTTCTATTGTTTCTTCTTGATAAAAAGGCGATTTTTTCTTATAATAAATTGTAAGATATAATTGCAGGTGAGAGTCCTGCCATGTATGTGAGAAAGGAAGAGCCTGAGGGCTCAGACAAGATTATGACTTCAGTTGTTGTTGTAGGTACCCAATGGGGTGATGAAGGTAAAGGGAAGATTACAGACTTCCTTTCAGCGAATGCAGAAGTGATTGCACGTTACCAAGGTGGTGATAATGCAGGTCACACGATTGTGATTGATGGTAAGAAGTTTAAATTGCACTTGATTCCATCTGGGATTTTCTTCCCTGAAAAAATCTCTGTTATTGGGAATGGTATGGTTGTAAATCCTAAATCTCTTGTAAAAGAGTTGAGCTATCTTCATGAGGAAGGTGTTACAACTGATAACTTGCGTATTTCTGATCGCGCGCATGTCATTTTGCCTTATCATATCGAGTTAGATCGTTTGCAAGAAGAAGCTAAGGGCGACAATAAGATTGGGACTACAATCAAGGGAATTGGTCCAGCTTATATGGACAAGGCTGCTCGTGTGGGAATTCGTATCGCCGATCTTTTGGATAAAGACATTTTCCGTGAGCGTTTAGAACGTAACCTTGCTGAAAAGAATCGTCTTTTTGAAAAATTGTATGATAGTAAAGCTATCGTCTTCGATGATATTTTTGAAGAATATTACGAATATGGTCAACAAATCAAGAAATATGTGACAGACACGTCCGTCATTTTGAATGATGCGCTTGATAATGGTAAACGTGTGCTTTTTGAAGGTGCACAAGGTGTTATGCTAGATATTGACCAAGGGACCTATCCATTTGTTACTTCTTCAAACCCTGTGGCTGGTGGTGTGACAATTGGTTCTGGTGTCGGTCCAAGCAAGATTGACAAGGTTGTAGGTGTATGTAAAGCCTATACGAGTCGTGTAGGAGACGGTCCTTTCCCAACTGAGTTGTTTGATGAAGTGGGAGAACGTATCCGTGAAGTAGGTCATGAATATGGTACAACAACTGGTCGTCCACGTCGTGTGGGATGGTTTGACTCAGTTGTGATGCGCCATAGTCGTCGTGTTTCTGGTATTACTAATCTTTCATTGAACTCTATCGATGTTTTGAGTGGTTTAGATACTGTGAAAATCTGTGTGGCCTATGATCTTGATGGTCAACGTATTGACTACTATCCAGCTAGTCTTGAGCAATTGAAGCGTTGCAAACCTATCTATGAAGAGTTGCCAGGTTGGTCAGAAGATATTACTGGAGTTCGTAATTTGGAGTATCTTCCTGAGAATGCGCGTAACTATGTTCGTCGTGTGAGTGAATTGGTTGGCGTTCGTATTTCTACTTTCTCAGTGGGTCCTGGTCGTGAACAAACAAATATTTTAGAAAGTGTTTGGTCCTAAGAGATTTTTAAGATTTGTTTAAGATAGGTCGGGTATACTATAGACAGTTACAAGAAGACCTCCTAACTTGTTGTAACGAATATCCTAAACTTTTCTTTTTCATAATAATCTCCCTATAAAGTCACCGCATTTGGTGGCTTTTTTTGTCTTGGGATTCATGATATAATAATAAAATCGATAAGTAGTAAAAGGGAAATTGATGAATTATACAGTTGAAGAAAAAGAAGTCTTTATGAGGGAAGCTTTGAGAGAGTCTGAGATTGCTCTTGAACACGATGAAATTCCAATTGGTTGTGTGATTGTCAAGGACGGAGAAATCATTGGCCGTGGGCATAATGCGCGTGAGGAACTGCAGCGAGCGGTTATGCATGCGGAGATTATGGCCATAGAGGATGCGAACTTGAGTGAGGAGAGCTGGCGCTTGCTGGACTGCACACTTTTTGTGACCATTGAGCCGTGTGTCATGTGTAGTGGGGCGATTGGGCTTGCCCGTATTCCAAACGTGGTCTATGGGGCTAAAAACCAGAAATTTGGCGCTGCTGGAAGTTTGTACGATATCTTGACAGATGAGCGTCTTAACCATCGTGTAGAGGTTGAAATAGGAATTTTGGAAGATGACTGCGCAGCTATCATGCAGGACTTTTTTAGAAATAGACGGAAAAAATAATTTTGCTTTTAAAATGAATAGGAATGTGATATAATAAATAGTGGAGCAACAGTTCTGCGTGAAGCGGGTCAGGGGAGGAATCCAGCAGCCCTAAGCGATTTGAATTGTGTGCTCTTTTTTTCGTGCTTTTTCCGAATAAATAAGATAGAATAATCTAGAATAAATGATAATAGAAAAGAGAAGATGATGAAAATTCGTGGTTTTGAATTGGTTTCTAGTTTTACAGATGAGAATTTATTGCCCAAGCGTGAGACAGCTCATGCGGCTGGTTACGACTTAAAGGTTGCTGTGCGTACGGTTATTGCGCCAGGAGAGATTGTATTGGTTCCGACAGGGGTTAAGGCTTATATGCAACCGACAGAGGTTCTCTACCTATATGATCGTTCTTCAAACCCTCGTAAGAAGGGCTTGGTTTTAATTAATTCAGTTGGCGTTATTGATGGGGATTATTATGGAAATCCTGGAAACGAGGGGCATATTTTTGCGCAGATGAAGAATATCACAGACCAAGAGGTTGTTCTTGAAGTTGGAGAACGTATTGTTCAGGCTGTCTTTGCTCCTTTCTTAATTGCAGATGGCGATGCGGCTGATGGCGTTCGAACTGGTGGATTTGGTTCAACAGGGCACTAGAATGAAGATTATCTTTGTACGTCACGGGGAGCCAGATTATCGTGAGTTAGAGGAGCGTTCTTATACGGGATTTGGGATAGATTTGGCGCCCTTATCTGAGAAGGGACGGCAGCAAGCTCAGGAACTGAGCACCAATCCTTTACTCTTTTCAGCTGAAATAATCGTATCTTCTGCAGTCACAAGAGCTTTAGAAACGGCTTCTTATGTGGTTTGTGCTACGGGACTTCCTTTGAGAGTGGAGCCATTATTACATGAATGGCAGGTCTATGAAAGTGGCACAGATAATTTTGAAAAAGCTCGCACTATGTTTCTAGAAAATAAGGGGGAGTTACTTTCTAATAGTCCTATTCGATATGAGACAGCTGCGGAGATGAAGTCTCGTTTTCTAGCATGTATGGCTAAGTATCGAGAATATCAGACTGTGGTAGTTGTTGCTCATCGAATGCTCATGCGCCAGTTTGTGCCAAATGAGAAGATTGATTTTTGCCAAGTGGTTGAGTGTGAATTAGAGATATAGAAAGAGGTTTATCATCGCAAAGAAAAAAGCGACATTTGTATGTCAAAATTGTGGGTATAATTCACCTAAATATCTGGGGCGTTGCCCCAACTGTGGGTCTTGGTCTTCTTTTGTAGAAGAGGTTGAGGTTGTCGAGGTCAAAAATGCGCGTGTGTCTTTAACAGGTGAGAAAACCAAGCCCATGAAACTGGCTGAAGTGACCTCCATCAATGTCAATCGAACCAAGACAGAGATGGAGGAATTCAACCGTGTACTTGGAGGCGGAGTGGTACCAGGAAGTCTCGTCCTCATAGGTGGGGATCCTGGAATTGGGAAATCAACCCTTCTCCTACAAGTCTCAACCCAGTTGTCCCAAGTGGGGACTGTTCTCTACGTCAGTGGGGAGGAGTCTGCTCAGCAAATCAAGCTACGAGCAGAGCGCTTGGGTGATATTGATAGTGAGTTTTATCTTTATGCAGAGACCAATATGCAGAGTGTTCGTGCTGAGGTGGAGCGTATCCAACCAGACTTTCTCATTATTGACTCCATCCAGACTATTATGTCTCCTGAGATTTCAGGGGTGCAGGGCTCTGTTTCTCAGGTGCGTGAGGTGACGGCTGAACTTATGCAGCTGGCTAAAACCAATAACATTGCCATCTTTATCGTAGGTCATGTGACCAAGGAAGGAACATTAGCTGGGCCTCGTATGTTGGAGCATATGGTGGATACGGTACTTTACTTTGAAGGGGAGCGTCACCATACCTTTCGTATTTTGAGAGCGGTCAAAAACCGTTTTGGCTCCACTAATGAGATTGGGATTTTTGAGATGCAGTCAGGTGGCTTGGTTGAGGTTCTTAATCCGAGTCAAGTTTTCCTAGAAGAGCGTTTGGATGGAGCGACTGGTTCGTCAATCGTTGTGACCATGGAAGGGACGCGTCCGATTTTGGCGGAGGTTCAGGCTTTGGTGACACCGACCATGTTTGGAAATGCCAAGCGTACGACGACAGGCCTTGATTTTAACCGTGCTAGCTTGATTATGGCTGTTTTAGAAAAGCGTGCAGGGCTTCTCTTGCAAAATCAGGATGCCTATCTCAAATCTGCTGGTGGTGTTAAATTGGATGAACCTGCCATTGACTTGGCTGTTGCAGTTGCTATTGCTTCGAGCTATAAAGACAAGCCAACTAATCCTCAGGAATGTTTTGTAGGAGAACTTGGTTTGACAGGAGAGATTCGGCGCGTGAATCGTATTGAGCAACGCATCAACGAAGCTGCTAAACTGGGCTTTACTAAGATTTATGTACCTAAGAATTCCTTGACAGGAATCACTCTGCCTAAGGAAATTCAGGTCATTGGCGTGACAACGATTCAGGAAGTTTTGAAAAAGGTCTTTGCATAATCCGTGACAAATTCTCTTAAAAATGATAAGATAGGAGAAATATTTGACTATCAAATTTTCAAGGAGGGAATCGTGTCGTATTTTGAACAGTTTATGCAAGCTAATCAGGCTTATGTTGCCTTACATGGGCAGTTAAATCTGCCACTTAAACCCAAAACAAGAGTAGCTATTGTGACCTGTATGGACTCTCGTCTGCACGTTGCACAAGCTCTGGGCTTGGCACTTGGGGATGCTCATATCTTGCGGAATGCAGGTGGTCGAGTGACTGAAGACATGATTCGTTCGCTAGTTATTTCCCAGCAACAAATGGGGACAAGAGAGATTGTGGTATTGCACCATACAGACTGTGGTGCTCAGACCTTTGAAAATGAACCTTTTCAGGAGTATTTAAAAGAGGAATTAGGTGTAGATGTGTCAGACCAGGACTTCTTGCCCTTCCAAGATATAGAAGAGAGTGTACGCGAGGATATGCAACTGCTTATCGAGTCTCCCCTAATACCAGACGATGTCACTATCTTTGGTGCCATTTACAATGTTGATACAGGAAGTATGACAGTCGTAGAATTATAAATACTTCATTTAGAAAGAAAGTGTATGAAGAAAAGCAGTATTTTATTTATTTTTATTTTATTGCTATGTATTGGTTTACAGTATGAAACCATCTACTATACGGACGGTTCGAGGTCAGGTGCGGAATATGGACTAATGGGAGTTTCTATCTTTCTAGCTCTCTTTTACATGATTCCGGCTCTTTATTTTCTCTTCCGTATTGGGAAAAAATGGGAATTCCCAAAGAACGCCTTGATTTTGTCTTTATTGGGTGGGATGTTCCTTTCAGGCTGGTTATCTAGCTTTGCGAATACCTATATCCATGATTTGCTGGGTATGCTTTTCCCAGATAGTCCATTTTTAAATGCCTTTGAAAGTGCTATTGTGGCTCCTTTGGTAGAAGAACCCTTGAAATTATTGACACTTGTTTTTGTTTTGGCTTTGATTCCTGTGCGAAAATTAAAATCTTTGTTTTTACTTGGAATTGCTTCCGGTTTGGGATTCCAAATGATTGAGGATATTGGTTATATTCGTACGGATTTGCCAGAGGGCTTTGACTTTACTATTTCGCGAATTTTAGAGCGTATCATCTCAGGAATTGCCTCTCACTGGACTTTTTCAGATCTAGCTGTAGTAGGTGTTTACTTGCTTTACAGAGCCTATAAAGGGCAGAAGGTTGGCAAGAAACAGGGTCTTATTTTTCTAGGTTTAGCCTTGGGAACTCACTTCTTGTTTAACTCTCCTTTTGTTGAATTGGAGACAGAGTTGCCTTTAGTGATTCCAGTGGTTACGGCTATTGCTCTCTATGGTTTTTATCATGCTTATTGCTTTGTTGAGAAACACAATGAGTTGATGACCTAGAATATTTTTCAAAAGAATGATGCAAGGGTACAAATATGGTGCCCTTCTTTTATTTTTGATTGAAAAATAGTGCAAAAAGCGCTACAATGGTAGATGGAAAATCTTGTGAAAAGCACAAGCGATACATATATACCGGAGGAAATCATGTCTTTTTCTGATTTAAAGCTGTTTGCCCTTTCTTCTAATAAAGAATTGGCAGAACGTGTGGCGCAGGAGATTGGGATAGAGTTGGGGAAATCAAGTGTTCGCCAATTTTCAGATGGAGAGATTCAGGTCAACATCGAAGAATCAATCCGAGGGAAACACGTCTTTATCCTACAATCAACTAGCTCGCCTGTAAATGACAATCTGCTTGAAATTTTGATTATGGTGGATGCTTTGAAGCGTGCGAGTGCAGAATCTGTCAATGTTGTCATGCCTTACTATGGGTATGCACGTCAGGATAGAAAGGCGAGAGCGCGTGAGCCAATCACTTCAAAACTTGTCGCAAATATGCTTGAAGTAGCTGGAGTGGATCGTTTATTGACCATCGACTTGCATGCTGCGCAAATTCAAGGATTCTTTGATATTCCTGTGGATCATTTGATGGGCGCTCCTCTGATTGCAGATTATTTTGAGCGTCGTGGTATGGTTGGTTCTGACTATGTGGTTGTCAGCCCGGACCATGGAGGGGTGACTCGTGCTCGTAAGTTGGCAGAATTTTTGAAAACATCTATCGCTATTATTGATAAACGTCGTAGCGTTGATAAGATGAATACTAGTGAAGTTATGAACATCATCGGTAAGGTTGAAGGCAAGACTTGTATCTTGATTGATGATATGATTGATACTGCTGGAACGATTTGTCATGCGGCAGATGCTCTTGCGGAAGCTGGTGCTGTTGAAGTCTATGCAAGCTGTACGCACCCAGTTCTTTCTGGTCCTGCTACGGACAATATCCAAAAATCAGCTATTAAGAAATTGGTTGTTTTGGATACTATCTATCTGCCAGAAGAGCGTTTGATTGATAAGATTGAGCAGATTTCAATCGCTCATCTTCTAGGGGATGCTATCGTACGTATTCATGAAAAACGACCACTTTCTCCACTTTTCGGTATTGAGAAAAAAATTTAATGACCAAGCCTGAGATGGTTCTCAGGTTTTTTCGTCTTTTTTCCGAATAAATATAGTCAATTGAAACAAGAACAAGACAAAAGAGCCTCGTAAAAGGTATTGCAACTTGGTAATACCTTTTTGAGATGCTTTTTGATATGAGCCCATGTCTTCTCAATAGGATTGTACTCAGGTGAGTAGGGAGGAAGGGGTAAAAGTTTATGCCCAAACTCTTCACACAAGAATTCTATTCTAGCTATTCTATTGGAATCTTGCATTATCCATAATAATAACTGAGGGTGTATTTAATGTCGGTAAGAGAAATTTCTGAAACCAAGCTTCAAAAAAGTCGCTCGTCATTGTTTCTTGGTAAGTTATTGGAGCGATTAACTCACCATTTGTTAGCCCTGCAACCAAAGAAATCCCCTGATATCTTCTTCCAGAGACTTTACCTCCTATTAACTGACCTTTTGATGAGCAACCATATTCTCGATAAAAGTAAGTATCGAATCCTGTTTCATCAATATAAACAGGTGCTAAGTGCTTTAAACTATTAAAATTCTTAAGAAATAAGGATACTTTTTCTGGGTCTTGTTCATAGTAGGTGTGGTTCTTTTTTTCGAGTGTACCCCATAAATTTGAGCGCATAGTGGATAGTAGTTGGATGACAGCCAAATTCAGAAGCTATTTCAGTCAAATAAGCGTCTGGATTGTCAGTAAGATAGTTTTTAAGTCTATCTTTATCAACTTTTCTTGGTTTTGTTCCTTTTACTTGATGGTTTAGCTCTTCTGTTCCCTCTTTTAGCCTTAACCAGCCATAAATGGTATTACGTGAGATTTGGAAAACCTGTGATGCTTTTGTTATACTACCTGTTCGCTCACAATAGCCGAGAACTTTTTTACGAAAATCTATTGAATATGCCATAAGAAGATTATACAACATTGTGTACTGTTTTTGGTTCATTTTACTATAGATAGAAGCAGTGAATCTAGCAAACCTAGATTTAAAAATGTGCTATAATGAAAGGAGAGAAAGAATGATTCTCAGACATCCGGGCATTAGCTCAACCAATGATTTGGACGCTAAGAAAATCTTTAGCAATCCAGAAATCACTTGTCAATTTATCCGCGATATGTTGGATTTACCAGCCAAAAATGTGACCATTTTGGAGGGAAGTAATATTCACGTCTTGCCTTCTCTGCCCTATTAAGCACAAGATTTCTATACCAGTATTGATGTCTTGGTGGAGTTGGATAATGGAACCCAAGTAATCATTGAAATTCAAGTTCATCATCAGAATTTTTTCATCAATCTCCTGTAGGCTTACTTGTGCAGTCAGGTCAATCAAAATCTAGAAAAAATTCGCCAATAAGAAGGAAACGCTCACCAAAGTTATAAACACATCGCATCAGTATACGCAATAGCTATTGTGGATAGTAATTACTTTCAGGATGATTAAGCTTTTCATAGCTTTAGTATGCGAGAGGGAACGACAGGTGAAGTCTTAACCATCACAAACAATGGACAGGAAAACCATCTAGTCAAGATGGTATTCTTGGAATTAAAAAATACAGAGAAACCAGCAAGGATAGCGTTCGCAAGCCATGGTTGGAGTTTTTCGGGAATAAACCCTTTACCCAGCGCCCCGAGCGAGCCATCAGCCAAGCAGACCAACTGCTAGATTACAAGAGCTGGTCCGAGGAGGACAGGAAAATGTTTAGTCAACTACGTATGCGTGAAGAACAAGCCTTACTCGCTCATGACTATGCATTGGAACAAGCGGAGGAAAAAGACTTAGAGCGTGGTCGTGCAGAGGGGATTGAACAGGGACTGGAGCGTGGTCTTGAACGTGGACGAGCTGAAGGGATTGAACAAGGGCGAGAAGAAGGCTTGGAACGTGGGAAACTTTTTGCCTTTCTGGATATGGTTCGCCAAGGACTTCTGACTTCCGAGGTTGCCAGCCATCAGCTGGGTATGAGCGTCGCTGAGTTTGAGTCCTTGCTATGAGGTCACATTTTTTTAATATAGTAGAAAGTTAATGAAATGGCGAGTTATTTCTAAAATACTTGTCATTTTTGCTTGACATTTGGAAGGGGGATAGGATAATACCATAGAAGTGAGTTCTGTCCAACTATCGATATGGATTAGATATGTGAAGTTTGACTCAAAGTTTAAGAAATTTGTGAGATTTTCACTTGGGAGATACGGTATTTGAAGGGTATTTCATCTCACAAAGGTGTTTTTTCAACCTTTTTTGAAAAAAATGAAAGCTCTTCTAGGCATAAGAAAACACCTCTGTGTTATACTTGTTGTTCAACCACAAACACAAGAAAGGCACAGAGATGCAAGACAATTATACTACAAAAGCCAAACAAAAGAAGGAAAATCAAATAGAGAAATTGCCTCTTTGCTTGGAAAAGCTCCTCAAACTATCCACACTGAAATCAAGCGTGAGACAGTCTGACAATGTCTTGGAAAAGGGCGCTTCAAAGAGGTTTATTCTACCGACTGTGCTCAACAGTCTTATGAAAACAATCGCAGGCGCTCGGTCAAGAAATCAAGCTTAACCAAAGAACTAAAGGAAAAGATTCTCCACTATCATAATCAAAAGTTTTCTCCTGAAATGATGGTTATGGCTAAAGGGGTTAACGTGGGAATTTCAACCATTTACTATTGTATTCATAATGGAAAATTGGGATTAATACTAGACTAAAATCAAAAAGCATTATATAATAGTAATATGAAATCAACTAAAGAAGAAATCCAAACAATCAAAACACTTTTAAAAGACTCTAGTACAGCTAAATATCATAAACGCCTTCAAATCGTTCTATTTCGTCTGATGGGTAAATCTTATAAAGAGATTATAGAGCTTTTAGACTGTAATCAAACAACGATTTGGCCAACTGTAAAAAAATATGAGGAGTTCGGACTCGACTCTCTCCTTCAAGAAACACGTGGTGGTCGTAACCATGCATATATGACAATTGAGGAAGAGAAAGCCTTTCTTGCCCGTCATTTGAAGGCTGCAGAGGCAGGAGAATTTGTTACAATTGATGCCTTATTTCAGGCTTATA
>NZ_VMLH01000025.1:0-16986 GCF_013276595.1 Streptococcus sp. 10824 | reverse complement strand
GATTTTAGGATAGTATTATTTTATCATATAAATTAGGAGAGCTCAAATCAATTTAGAAGTGAATAGCATAAAAAGGAGGGGTAGGCATTCCCTCCTTTTGTGTTTTTTATAAGTTGTTTTCTATAGAAAGCTTACATCATGCCGCCCATCATGCTTGGATCCATTGTCGGAGCCGGAGCTACTGGTTCTGGTTTATTGGCTACAACTGCTTCCGTAGTCAAAATCAAGCTGGCTACAGATGCTGCATTTTGAAGAGCTGAACGGCTCACTTTAACTGGGTCGATGATTCCCTCTTCAATCATGTTGACCCACTCGCCAGTTGCTGCGTTGAAGCCTGTACCAACTTCAGCATTTTTCAAACGATCGATAACGATTGAACCTTCAAATCCTGCATTGTGGGCGATTTGACGAACAGGTTCTTCCAAAGCACGGAGAACAATATTGCGTCCTGTTGCTTCGTCTCCTGTCAATTCCAAATCAGCCACGGCTGGGATAACATTTACAAGGGCTGTTCCACCACCTGCAACGATTCCTTCTTCAACAGCTGCACGAGTAGCGTTGAGGGCATCTTCAATGCGGAGTTTCATTTCTTTCAACTCAGTTTCAGTTGCAGCGCCGACCTTAATAACCGCTACACCACCTGACAATTTCGCCAAGCGTTCTTGTAATTTTTCACGGTCAAACTCAGAAGTTGTGGTTTCGATTTGAGACTTGATAACTGCAATACGGTGAGAAATCGCTTCAGGATTTCCAGCACCTTCTACGATAACAGTGCTATCTTTGTCCACAGTTACTCTCGCTGCTTGACCAAGTGCTTCAATCGTCGCATCTTTCAACTCAAGACCAAGGTCTTCTGTGATAACTGTTCCGCCTGTTAAGATGGCAATATCTTCAAGCATGGCTTTGCGACGGTCACCAAAACCAGGTGCCTTGACTGCTACTACGTTGAAGGTTCCACGAATCTTGTTCAAAACAAGAGTTGGAAGAGCCTCGCCATCCACATCATCCGCAATAATCAAGAGGGGACGATTGCTTTGGAGAATGCTTTCCAAAAGTGGCAAGATTTCTTGGATATTGGAAATTTTCTTGTCTGTAATCAAAATGTACGGATTTTCAAGGTCAGCCACCATTTTTTCGCTATCAGTCACCATGTACTGTGAAAGGTAACCACGGTCAAACTGCATTCCTTCTACGACTTCAAGCTCTGTTTCCATACCACGTGACTCTTCGATGGTGATGACACCGTCTTTGCCAACTTTTTCCATTGCTTCAGAGATGTACTCACCAACTTTTTCAGAACGAGAAGATACGGCTGCAACTTGAGCGATAGCTTCTTTATTGGCAACAGGGATGGCGTTGTTTTTCAAAGCTTCAACTGCTGCGGCAACTGCTGTTTCAATCCCACGACGAATACCGATTGGATTGGCACCTGCTGTGACGTTTTTGATTCCTTCACGGACGATTGCTTGGGTCAAAACAGTTGCAGTTGTAGTTCCATCACCTGCGATATCATTGGTTTTTGAAGCTACTTCTGATACTAACTTAGCACCCATATTTTCAAAATGGTCTTCCAATTCAATTTCTTTGGCAATGGTCACACCGTCATTGGTAATCAATGGTGAGCCAAATGATTTTTCAAGAACGACATTGCGACCTTTTGGTCCCAAAGTTACTTTAACAGTATCTGCAAGGATATCGACACCACGGACCATAGCTGAACGGGCATCTGATGAAAATTTAATTTCTTTTGACATACTTACTTTCTCCTTCTATTCTTCAATGATTGCCAAGATGTTAGCTTCGCCTACGATGATGTACTTTTCATCGCCATCTTTGACATCAAGACCTGCGTGGGCTTCAACTAAGACACGGTCTCCAGTTTTAACACTTGGAGCAACCAAGTTACCGTTCAAGGTACGAACACCTTGTCCAGTAGCCACAACTTGAGCTGTTTTGGTTTTTTCTTGGGCTGAGCCTGCAAGGACAAAGCCCCCAACGGTTTGTTCTTTTTCTTCTATTTTTAAGACCACACGGTCCCCTAATGGTTTCAACATCTGATTTCCTCCATAATGAGATAGATATTATTAGCACTCTTTGAACTTGAGTGCTAATTCATAGTTCTATTGTATCACTTGGTCAGAAATAGTCAAGAAAAAAGTCTGACTTTCTCAAGATAAAAAGCCTGAGACCAACTCAGACTTTTTAATTCTTAAAATGGCAATTCTTCCTCTTCCAAGACCAAATCTGCCAAATCTTGGCCTGCATTATTTTCACGCATGGCACGTTGGGCACGACTTTCCAAGAGTTGGAATCCTGTCACAAGGACTTCGGTTACATAATTCATCTGACCATTTTTCTCAAAGCGACGGGTACGCAATTCTCCATCCACAGAAATAAGACTACCTTTGGTTGCATAGCTTGCCAAGGTTTCTGCTAGTCTGCCCCATAGAACCATATTAACAAAATCAGCTTCACGTTCCCCGTTTTGGTCTTTGTAACGACGGTTCACAGCGATAGTTGCTCGCGCTACTGACTTGTCATTGTTGGTTTTGTGCAATTCAGGTGTAGACGTTAAACGTCCAATCATGATAACTTTATTATACATATTTTTTCCTCCTACTTATCTATTCGTAGGAAATCAAAAAAAGTTACAGAAATTTGTAACTTTTCGAGAAAATTTTTTAGTTTTTATGAACCATGAAACCTGTCGCTTGTTGATTGGCCATGATGGTCATATCTGTAATCTGAACACGACGAGGTTGACTGGTCACATAGACTACTGTGTCTGCGATGTCTGGTGCCTGCAAGGCTTCGATTCCCTGATAAACCGTCGCAGCTCGTTCTTTATCACCGTGAAAACGCACTGTAGAAAAATCTGTTTCAACAATTCCAGGCTGAATGGTCGTCACCTTGATATCCGTTGCGATGGTATCAATTCGCAGTCCATCCGAAAAGGTCTTAACCGCAGCCTTGGTAGCTGAGTAAACAGCGGCACCAGCATAGGCATAAATTCCTGCGGTTGACCCCATATTGATGATATGTCCTTGATTGGCTTTTACCATTGCTGGCAAGAAAGAGCGAGTGACTGCCATTAAACCTTTGACATTGGTATCCAGCATGGTCAACATATCCAACTCTTCATAGTCCTGATAGGGTGCCAAGCCAAGAGCTAGTCCAGCGTTATTGACCAATATATCAATCTGACCTATCGTTTCTAGAATATCGGAGCAGACAGTCTTGACCATGGCCATATCCGTCACATCTAGTGAAAAAGTCCAAACTGTTTGATTTGGATAGATTGCTGCAAACTCCGACTTAAGAGTTTCTAATCTGTCTGTCCGTCGTCCAGTTAGAACGACATTCTCACCCTGCTCCAGATAAGCACGCGCAATTGCTTCACCAATACCTGATGTCGCTCCTGTAATCACTACATTTTTTGCCATCTTATTTCCTTCTATCTGGTCTATCAGATATTAACAACTTCTTAGGCAGTCCAGTGTTTAGCTGGGTCGAATGGTGTTCCGACAACTTGGTCTTCTGATAATTCAATAATACCACGTTTTTGTGGAGCATTTGGCAGATTCAATTCACGAGGACTGCACATCATTCCAAAACTCTTTTCACCACGAAGTTCGCCTGGGAAAATAAGATTGCCTTTGGGCATCATAGCTCCTGGAAGAGCTACAATGGTTTTCAACCCAACACGCGCATTGGGAGCTCCAGCAACAATTTGCACTGTCTTGTCACTTGCGACTGCAACTTGGCAGATGTTGAGGTGGTCACTATCTGGATGAGCTACCATCTCGACAATTTCACCAACAACAAACTTAGATTCCTTGTCATTAACAATTTCCTCTGTAAAGCCTTCTGCCTGCAATTCTTGGTTCAAACGAGCCACTTGCTCATCTGTTAAAAAGACTTGACCGCGCTCTGCAATTTCAAACAAACTTGAAACTTCAAAAATATTCCAAGCCACTGTTTCCCCAGTTTCTTTGAGAAAAACACGGGCTACCCTGCCTTTGCGCTCCACATCCAGTTTGGCATCTCCGCTATTTTTCACGATGACCATAAGGACATCACCGACATGTTCTTTATTATATGTAAAAATCATTGTTTCCTTTTCTCCTATTTCAGTCCTGCTAAAAAGTCGTTAATTTGTTGCTTGCTTTTACGGTCGCGATTAACAAAACGACCAATTTCCTTGTCCTTCTCTAGAACAACAAGGCTAGGGATTCCATATACATCCCATAGTTTGGCCAAATCCATATACTGGTCTCGGTCCACTCGAATAAAGGTAAACTCTGGATTGGTCTCCTCAATTTCTGGCAAGGCAGGATAGATGTAACGACAATCGCCACACCAGTCTGCTACAAAAAGAAAGACCTTCTTGCCATCTTTTTCTACTAAAAATGCTAATTCTTCTAAACTTGCTGGTTGTATCATAAGACTTCCTCCTCATAGACTAGGTCTTCATTTTCATAGACAAAGGTATAATGACGGCCATCCTCAAAAATGACGCCACCAACCAAGCTCTCTAGACTGCTTTCATAAACTTGAACATAGAGGGTCGCAATTTCCCCCATGTCGGAAAAATGGTCTCGTACAATCGCTGTCAACTCTTCCTGAGTCTTCATGAGCTTACGGTCATCTGCAACTTTTTTCGTAGCAAGGGCAAGGCTCCCAATACCAAACAGAGCCAGACCTGCCATCCACATTTTTTTAGCTTTCATACCATTCATTTTAACACAAAAAAGGCTTTAGGACAAATGAGGAAGCAGCAGAAAAGCAAGTAAAAAGCCTCTTCCTTAAAGGAAAAGGACTTCTTATACTCAATGAAAATCAAAGAGTAAACTAGGAAGCTAGCCGCAGGTTGCTCAAAGCACTTCTTTGAGGTTGTGGATAAAGCTGACGTGGTTTGAAGAAATTTTCGAAGAGTATTATGCTTATTGCCAGGCACCTGAGTTGCCAACGTAGTAACCATCAGGTGTGTAGGTATTGCGAAGCATCTTACCTGATGAAGCCAGATAATACCACTTGCCATTATCTTTGACCCAATCATTCGCTAGCATGGCACCAGAAGAACTTACATAATACCAGTCTCCCTTGTCATAAACCCAAGCGCTTGCTTTCATGGCTCCTGAGCAATTAAAGGTTCAAAAAACTGTCCAATATCATTCATTTTTTTAAAAACATTTGACACTACATCATCCACGCTGTAGGACATAGATACATCAAACGTAAGAGCCAAAATATCGAAAAATATACAACTTTTAAAGGCAACATTTCATTTTTTAAAGTCTAACAACCATAGAACTGAAATCAGAGCAAGGCATCAATTTCCTACTCTTAGTACGCCTATTTTGATGATTTAAGTGAAGATTTTTTTATTTAACGTAGACAACCTCCAACTTTCCAAAAGCCACATCCCCACGGATAATCAAGGTTTTGCTGGTTGGGGCTAGAGGGGCATCTGCCTTGGCTACACCACAGAAAGTTTCCACCTTCAAATCAACTCTCCAATGTTGGGGAACATAGATAACTGCATTGCCAAAACCAACTTCCACCTTCAGGGTTGCGGTATCTCCTAAAATCTCTGCATTGTCATAATATATCTTGGCATTGCCAAAACCAACTTCTACTTGGTCTTCTACCAATTCTTGGTTTTGCTTGTAGAAAGTCCCAGTCCCAAAAGCAACTTCCTTATCTACAAGAATGTTTTTTTCACCATCATACCACCATTTTTTCCCATTCCAAGTTCTGTTAGAATGAGTGAGTACGCTGACACCCATTACAATCAAAATACTAGCCCAGAACAATGACTGATTTGGAATAGGTAAGATGTCATAAAAATGATTAGCAATCATTAAGGCTACTAGAACTGTAAAAGAGGCTGAAGTTAAGTGGCGACGCAACAAAGCTCCAACTGATTGGTAGGCAAAAAAAGCAATACCAATCAAGGGCCAAATGTGCCCTCCTAGAGAAGGGATTCCAAAATTTCCTTGTACTAATATTAAAGCTGCTAGTACAAGTAACACAATACCAAATGCTTTCTTTTTCATCTTATTACCTCATGTTTCTTAGATTTTCTTTTAGGAGGGATTGGTAATGCCGTGAGACATGAACCTCCTTGTGGGTCTGATAAAAGGAAATAGTGCCCGTTCCTGAAAAGGACTTGTCCACCGAGTAAACCTGACGGATATTAGCGATAGTTGACTTGGATACTCGACTGAAATAACGGGGCAGGATAGCCTCTAACTCATAGAGTTTAAGCCGAACCTCGTAGGCATCTTTCTGAGTATGGGCATAAATCTTGCTCCCTTCTGTCTCAAAAAAGAGAATTTCTGACAAGTCTAAGTAGTACTCACCCGTCCCCTTGTAAAAAATCAACCGAGGAGACTTGGACTCTTGCAAGAGACGTTGCAAATCCGCAATCTCATCTGTCAGGGCTGCCGCCTTTATGATAATTTCAGTTTCCTCTAAATTACTGTCAATTTCGATTCGTAACTTCATTCCATCTCCTTTCTGACTCTACTATATCAAAGCCAAAATAAGAAAACAAGAGCAAAAAAGTAAGTGGTTACTTTAGGCACGTAAGTGGTTCTAGGACCGCCTTATACTCTTCGAAAATCAAATTCAAACCACGTCAGCGTCGCCTTACCGTACTCAAGTACAGCTTGCGGCTAGCTTCCTAGTTTGCTCTTTGATTTTCATTGAGTATTAACTTACAGGTCAAAATAGAAAGAAAAGCACACCCCACGCAAGACCACAAATATAACCAACTACTACATCCTTGGGATAATGTACACCCCCTAAAACCCTCACCAACCCCAGCAAAGCTGAAAAGATCAAGCATACTAAGCCAATAGGTAGACTAGCATGCAGACAGGCCATGGAGATGATAGTTGCTGAAAAGACATGACGACTGGGCATAGACTGACCAGGACTATCTCTGTCAAGCAAGGGTTTAATATCCCATTCCTCATAAGGCCTAGGGGAATTGATTTTCTTACGAAGAAAGGACAAAATCACAAAACCTGATGCAGGGACAAACACATAAATCAAGACCTGTTTTCCAAGTCCTTCTTGGAGATAGATAGTTGCTAACAAGGTCAGATAAATCATAGGCATAACTACCGTCATGAACCGATTGAAAGCTCTTAACAATCTCAGAAGAAAGGGCTTATTTTTAATGTTAGCAGCCATGTGGTCATACCATTCTTGATAAATTTTCATATATTTTCTCATCGCTTACTCAAATTTTACTTGCAGGGAAGCACTTGTCTTCTAGTATAGTGCAGAAAAAGAAGGCCGTCAAGCCTTCTTTCGATTTATTCTTCTGCTTCGTCTTCTGTAAATTGACTGTTGTAGAGGTCAGCGTAGAAACCAGCTTGCGCCATTAGATCATCATGATTTCCTTGCTCGATGATATTGCCATCCTTCATGACCAGAATCAGATCAGCATTACGGATGGTTGATAAGCGGTGGGCGATGACAAAGGAAGTTCTGCCCTCCATCAAACGGTCCATAGCTTTCTGAATCAATTCCTCCGTCCGAGTATCAACAGAAGAGGTCGCCTCATCCAAAATCAAGAGTGGCGCATCTTTCAGCAAAGCACGAGCAATGGTCAAGAGTTGTTTTTGTCCGACAGACAAGGTCACTGTATCATCCAAGACGGTATCGTAACCATCTGGTAGGGTCATAATAAAGTGGTGAATCCCTACAGCCTTGCTGGCTTCAATCACGCGCTCATCACTAATCCCCTTTTGGTTATAGATAAGATTGTCGCGAATGGTTCCTTCAAAGAGCCAAGTATCCTGCAAGACCATTGAAAAGGAATCGTGTACTTCCGAACGCTTCATCTCTTTGGTATCTACACCATCGATACGGATACTTCCCTTATCAATCTCATAGAACTTCATCAAAAGATTGACAATGGTTGTCTTCCCAGCTCCAGTCGGTCCGACAATGGCAACCTTTTGACCTGCATGAGCTGTCGCAGAAAAGTCATGGATAATGGTTCGCTCTGGTGTATAACCAAAGGAAACTCGATCAAAGACTACTTGACCTTTCATATCGCTCAATTGTCTTTCTTTATGGGATTCGTCTTCCATTTCCTCTTCAGCTAGGAATTCGAAGACACGTCCCATGGCTGCACTAGCCTGCTGAAGACTGGTAATCCCTTGGGCGATTTGTGAAAGAGGCTGAGAAAAGATACGAACGTAGGCCATAAAGGCAACGATAATCCCGATACTGATGTGCCCATTTAAGGCCAAGGCTGCACCAACGATAATCACCAAGGCATAGCTAAAGTTCCCAATAAACATCATAATCGGCATCATAATCCCTGAAATAAACTGAGATTTCCAGATACTATCATACAGACGATTGTTTAATGTCGCAAACTCTTCTTTCGTACTCTCGATGGCATTGTAACTGGTCACCACATTATGGCCAGAGTACATTTCCTCCACATAGCCATTGACAGCTGCCAAATCTTGTTGCTGACTCTTAAAGAAGCCCTGGGATTTGCCCATAAAGACAGACACGAAAGTAAAACCAATAAAGGTTGAAACAACCGTCACCAAGGCTAAAATCCAGTTCATCCCAAACATGGTTACCAAGACTGCTAAAACCAATAAACTAGATGAAAGAACTGTTCCCAGACTTTGATTAAGGGACTGGGCTGCAGTGTCAACGTCATTGGTTACACGAGACAAAGTATCCCCTTGAGAGTGTCCATCAAAATATCTCAATGGTAGGCGATTAATTTTCTCTGCAATGGCTCTTCTCAAACGCTCTGAAAAACGTTGAATAGCTGTTGTAAACAGAAAGGCCTGTAAATAATTTGATAGAAGTCCGATCACATAAATCACGGCCAAAAAACCACCAATAGTTGCAACCGCCGCGACATCTACACTGGTTCCCAGACCACTGGCAATGATATTGGTCATTTCCTTAATACGGGTTGGACCATATACGGTAATGATATTGGATAGGATTGTTGCTAGAAAGGCGATTAGAAGGGCAAACTGGAGGCCTGCAAGATAGGGTTTGCTCTGTTTCCAAAGAGACATTTTCTTATTTTCCATGTTCCAATTCCTCCTTCGATAGTTGTGAATAGGCAATTTCTTGGTAAACTTCGTTATTAGCTAGAAGTTCCCTGTGGGTGCCTTGCCCCACGACTTTCCCTTGATCCAAGACCAAAATCAAATCTGCATCCATAATCGTTGAAATACGCTGTGCGACGATGAGTTTGGTCATAGACTTGGTTTTCTCTGCTAGCTCTTGGCGTAGGACTCGATCTGTCTTGTAGTCCAAGGCTGAGAAGGAGTCATCAAAGATGAGGATTTCTGGCTTCCGAGCTAAGGCACGCGCAATGGCCAGACGCTGTCTTTGACCACCTGAGAAGTTGATTCCTCCTTGGGCCACTTCTGACGCTAAGCCCGCTTCCTTATCTTCGATAAAGTTCTTAGACTGGGCCAATTCCAAAGCTTGCCACATAGCCTGCTCACTAAGCGGTGTTTCTTGACTCTGTCCAAAGTCTAGATTGCCCTTGGCATCCCCTGAAAAGAGAACCGCTTTCTGAGGAATATAACCAACCTTGTTGCGCAAATCTTCTAAGGCATAGTCTTGAACATTGACACCGTCCACCAGAATCTCTCCTGCTGACACATCGTAGAATCGTGGAATCAGATTGACCAGAGTTGATTTACCAGAACCTGTTGACCCAATAAAGGCCACTGTTTGACCAGCTTCTGCTCTAAAGCTAACATGCTCGATAACCGCCTCCGAATTTGCCGCATAGCGGAAGGTCACATCCTTAAATTCGACCTGACCTTTGAGGTTTTCATCAGCCAGCTGCACTTGACCAGGGTTTTGGATAGACGAATGCAAATCTAAAACCTGATTAATCCGCTTAGCAGAGACCATAGTTCGGGGAAGAACGATGAAGAGTGCTCCCATGAGAAGGAAGCCCATGACAACCTGCATGGCATAAGACATGAAAACAATCATGTCACTAAAGAGAGGCAGACGCACTATCGGAGCAGCGTCGTTAATCACATAGGCCCCAATCCAGTAAATCGCCACACTCAAACCACTTGAAATCCCCATCATGATAGGGTTCAAAATAGCCATAAGACGGTTGACAAACAAATTCAAGCGTGTCAATTCATCGTTTGCTGCTGCAAATTTTTCATTTTGGTATTCTTCAGCATTGTAGGCACGAACGACACGAATACCTGTTAAACTTTCCCGAGTGATACTGTTCAGTTTATCTGTCAGCCCCTGAATCAAGGACTGTTTTGGAAAGGCCAGCGTCATCAAAACTGTCGTCATCAAAACATTGACAATCACTGCCACAAGTACGGCCCAGAGCCAGTATTCTGAATGTCCTAAAATCTTCCCGATAGCCCAGATAGCCATAATTGGACCACGTGTTACCACTTGCAAGCCCATGGTAATCAACATCTGAACTTGAGTAATGTCATTGGTGGTACGCGTCAAGAGGCTAGGAATAGAGAATTTCTTAATCTCTGTCTGCGAGTAATCCAAAACTCGGTTAAAAATATCACTTCTCAGCCTACTAGTATAAGAAGCCGCCACTCGGGATGCAAAAAATCCAACTGCAACTACGGACAAGAAGGCAAGAAAGGACATTCCCACCATCATGCTTGCCGGCTGCCACAACTCATCTAAATTAGTTCCTTGACTACCTAGCAAATCCGTAATTTTCGAGATATAGGTCGGCACTTCCAACTCTAGATAGACCGAAAAGCAAGTAAAGAGAATAGCAAGTAAAATCATCCCCCATTCTTTTCTACTAATTCGTTTGGCTAATTTCTTCATTCTCTCCTCCTATTCCCTTGATATTTTCCTGTAGTTGAGCCAGGACTTTCTCAAAAATCAGTAATTCATCTTCATCAATGTCTTCCATCAACTGCTTGTCTATTCGTTCAAAAAAAGCCTTAACCTGTTGCATCTGAGAACGTGCTTTGTCCGTCAGACGAACAAATTTAGCCCGCTTATCGCTAGGACTCGCCTCCAATTCCACCAAACCATTTTGCACCATACGCTTGACCAAATTACTAGCAACAGACTTGGTAATATTGAGTTCCTGCTCGATATCTTTAATCAAGACCAAGTCTTGGTTTTTCTCACGATTATCCAAAAAACGCACAACCTGACCTTGAGGCCCACCCATAAATTCAATACCACAACGTTTGGCTTCCTTTTGCACCATCAGGTGAATCTGATGACCAAAACGCTTAAAGACTAACATCGGTTTATCCATACTAACTCCTTTCTAACTATCACATTTAGTTCTCCTAGGAACTAAATAAGTTTTCATGAGAACTATTTTACCACTTTGAAAAGAGATGTCAAGAAAAAGTTTCCTAGAGAACTATTTTCTTGATTCAAAAAATCCCAAGTGATTTTCTCACTTAGGATCATGTTCTATAGGTTAAATTAAAACCCATCTACGTTCGTATAAATCTTTTGGACGTCTTCGTCGTCTTCAAGAACGCTGTAAAGTTTTTCAAAGGTTTCAAGGTCTTCGCCTGACAATTCCACTTCTGACTGAGGAATCATTTCCAATTCAGTCACTTGGAATTCTTCAATACCAGACTCACGGAGGGCAACGATAGCCTTGTGAAGGTCAGTTGGCGCTGTGTAAACTGTGATTGTACCTTCTTGTGCTTCTACATCGTCCACATCCACATCTGCTTCTAGCAATTGTTCAAAGACTGCATCGGCATCTTCTCCTGCAAATACGATAACACC
Source organism: Streptococcus sp. 10824 (assembly GCF_013276595.1). Lineage (NCBI taxonomy): Bacteria > Bacillati > Bacillota > Bacilli > Lactobacillales > Streptococcaceae > Streptococcus > Streptococcus sp. 10824. Next base: position 5,202 of record NZ_VMLH01000025.1, on the reverse strand, counting down.
CTTGTTGTCGAAAAGATAAGAAACCGAACCTGAAGCACCCATGTTTCCGCCGTTTTTACCAAAGGCTGCACGGACATTAGCCGCTGTACGGTTAACGTTAGAAGTCAAGGTATCAACGATCAACATAGAACCGTTTGGTCCAAAACCTTCGTAACGTCCTTCTGTAAAGGTTTCATCTGTGTTTCCTTTTGCTTTATCAATCGCTTTATCGATAACGTGTTTTGGCACTTGGGCTTGTTTAGCACGGTCGATAACGAATTTCAAGGCTGAGTTTGATTCTGGATCTGGATCACCTTTTTTTGCTGCTACATAGATTTCTACACCAAATTTTGCATATACTTTAGAGTTAGCTCCATCTTTAGCCGTTTTCTTGGCTACGATATTGGCCCATTTACGTCCCATTAAGAATCTCCTTTTTTCACATTTTAATCTTTCTTATTATAACACAAGTTTTTTCGATTTTCACTAGAGGAAATGGATTTTATTAGCAAATACAGCTAGGATTGCACTTTGGTTACCAAGATTGCCTTTCTATCCTTATCAACATTCAAAAAACAAACTAGACCATATCTGCAAATAGAAAGTTTCAGCCAAGTTTGACAAAGTCCGCTCAAACTACTGTTTAGAGTTTGTAGATATAAGCGACAAAAACCATTATACTGCACCTTTTGTTGACAGTCTACTCCAAATATATGATAGTTCAAGTAAATACTTTGAAATTCAACAGTTCTTATAGGCACTATTGTATTCTAAGAAATCAATAGAAGAGTTTCTCACCAAACATCTATTACTCAATGAAAATCAAAGAGCAAACTCGAAAGCTAGCCGCAGGTTGCTCAAAATACTGTTTTGAGGTTGCAGATAGGGCTGACGTAGTTTGAAGAGATTTTCGAAGAGTGTAATTTATATGTTCCCGAAACAGAAATTTATGTTCTTTTTGATTTCACATGATACTGAAGTTAGACTAGTACAACGGAACTTCTAAAACAAGTAAAAGGTAGTTCATTCCCTGTATAGCAAGGAGTTTCACTACCCTTTTTACTTTTTCTTACAGCCACTGTTTGATAGACTCATTTTAACATCACGAGCCTAGTCCAAAGGAAAATCGCTAGGCAAGAGATAAACTTTCAGATATTCGCAGAGAGATCATCGCCTCTTTTTGTCGCAAGCATTCTTCTCTCCTAGTCATTTTCTACCTTATCCTCTACCTGAGGATAAAGAGTCGTTCCCCAAATAGAAATCGTCCGCTTGCGCACTAGGGGCAAATCGGTTTTTTCATAAACCGTACGCCACCATTCCCAGGCAAGTCCGGTACACTCTCTAATTTTGACAGAGAGATTGCGAACATTCCCTTTTAAAGGAATACTAGTGGTAAAATGAGCCGTCAAATCCTGGCCATTTCTGTCCCAAGCCTTAGGAGTCAAAACTTCTTTACCTTGATAATCATAGGATAATTCATCCCAAGTAATGTAATATTGGGCAACATAGGCACCACTATGATCCAAGAGTAAATCTCCGTTTCTGTAAGCTGTCACCTTAGTCTCAACATAGTCTGTACTGTTTTGAAAGGTCGCAACTACATTGTCCCGTAAAAAAGAAGTTGTATAGGAAATCGGCAAGCCTGGGTGATCTGCTGTAAAGCGACTGCCTTCTTGAATCAAGTCCTCTACCATATCCACCTTGCCTGTTACAACTCGGGCACCCGAACTTGGGTCGCCCCCTAAAATAACTGCCTTCACTTCTGTATTGTCCAAAATCTGCTTCCACTCTGTCTGAGGAGCTACCTTGACTCCTTTTATCAAAGCTTCAAAAGCAGCCTCTACTTCATCACTCTTACTCGTAGTCTCCAACTTGAGATAGACCTGACGTCCGTAAGCAACACTCGAAATATAGACCAAAGGACGCTCTGCAGAAATTCCTCTCTGCCTCAAATCCTCTACCGTTACAGTATCTTGAAATACATCTCCTGGATTTTTAACAGCATCTACGCTGACTGTATAATAGATCTGCTTAAAATTAACAATCTGAATCTGCTTTTCGCCCGAATGGACAGAGTTAAAATCAATATCAAGAGAATTCCCTGTCTTTTCAAAGTCAGAACCAAACTTGACCTTGAGTTGTTCCATGCTGTGAGCCGTGATTTTTTCATACTGCATTCTAGCCGGGACATTATTGACCTGACCATAGTCTTGATGCCACTTAGCCAACAAATCGTTTACCACTCCGCGAACACTTGAATTGCTGGGATCTTCCACTTGGAGAAAGCTATCACTACTTGCCAAACCAGGCAAATCAATACTATAAGTCATCGGAGCACGATCGACCGCAAGAAGAGTGGGATTATTCTCTAACAAGGTCTCATCCACTACGAGAAGGGCTCCAGGATAGAGGCGACTATCGTTGGTAGCCGTCACGGAAATATCACTTGTGTTTGTCGACAAGCTCCGCTTCTTTCTTTCGATAACAACAAACTCATCGGGTAGCTGATTCCCCTCTTTGATGAAACGATTTTCAATACTTTCTCCCTGATGGGTCAAGAGTTTCTTTTTATCGTAATCCATAGCTAGTATAAAGTCATTTACTGCTTTATTTGTCATCTTCTACCTCCTAATAAGTTCCTGGATTGAGTTGCATAAACTCAGACTTGTTCAGCGAAATCAGCCGTGGTTGGACTAAGTGATCCAAAATTTCCTCGTATAATTCTTCTGAGACATTGCGTCGCCGTCTGGCTAGATAAGAAGTCGGAATGACCGTATTATCCAACATAAATACCTTATCTAAGTCAATCAAGGTTGGTCTTGTAAAAGGATTACGAGCTAGATCCGGCTCTTCTATCATAAAGTTCTTGACCAAACGTCTGGTCAAGAGAGCTGGTTTGAAGGTCTGATTTTTAACCAACTCTTTGTTTTTAGTCATGCTGTTGTCAATACAGATATACATATGATTCTTCACAGCCAAATCGCTACTAATAGTCGGAAAAGGCAAATAAAGAGCCACAACATCTCCTCTCTTAATCAAGCAAGAGCACCCCCTTTTCTCCTAATGTAACATAGACAGGATTGACCAAGTCTTCTGATTGACTCAGAATTTCCAAAGTTTGAGTTTGGCGCCCTGTCAATTTAGTAGCATCTTGTCTCTTCAATACAAAATGCTTGTCGCCAATTACCTTGACACTATAATCCTTCTCCAAAGCTGACTGGTAAATCCACATCAGATCTTGTCTGTCCTGAGAACTCAAGAGAGAAGGATGTTCAAGTCCCCCAATAGTCTGATAAAAATCAAAAACAGGAGCCAACTCCTGCCAATCTGACTGGCTAGTTGTCAAGGCTAGAAAAAGAGCTTTGCGAGCTGATACTTCTTGGTTAGTCTTGAGAGTCCCCTTACCCTCCAAGTTTTTTAGAAAGTGGGAAACTCCAGAAAGCAAATCTTTCTCTAACTGCGAGAAATAAAAACCTTGCCTTCCCAAACACAAGTCTCTCAAGTCGCTTTCTCTAGCAAATAAGAGTTCAAACAGTTGATAGTAAAAGAAAAATATCTGGCACTGGGTCGCACTCATCTTTTCCTTGTCGGCTTCTTTTTTCAACCAGAGCAAGGGCAATAGGTAGCTGGATTGATACATTTCCTCCACCTCCTATTCTTTTTTCTCTGGAGCATCTGCACTAGCTGCCACTTCTTTTGACTGGATACTTTCCCACTGGTTGATTTCCTCTGAGATAAGACCTTCGCATGTCTTGACAAATAGGGCAAAAGCCTTGGTTTTTCCTGCATACTTCTCTGTTTGACATTGATAGAGGAATTTTTCTCTCTCCAGGAGTTGCGCAGTTTTTTGGTAAGAAATCCAGTGTTCCTTGGCATTATACAAATTGAGAATCCCCTCACACAGCAAGCCGAGACTGGATAAGGCAACCGAAATCAAACGGTAGCGATCACCTGGCATAGGAATAGCACAAAAGACAGCTATGAGGAAACCTGCCACGATTTCTGTTATTTTTAATACCTTATAGCGTCTACGATGTTGAACGCTTTTCTTTAAAAAATGAGCTATCTGTACGTCTAATCGCTCTGTCAAGTACATTTCTTCTGGCGTCATATTCGTAACTCCTTTCATTTACTTTGATAATCATAGTATAACATATTTGAATATCAAAGTATAGTAAAAACTGAACTATAACTTATTATAAAATCCAAATATGAAATATTTGTGAAATAAGGGAAAAATATCACAAATAAGATAGAACAAAAAGTTTCAAAATGATAAAAGCGCATAATACCTTGCCTTAAAAAGCTTGATATTATGCGTTTTATCAGAGAAAGATTTTCTGAATGTTCACCTCAAATTGAGTTTTTCCAACATTCTTTCAATCACTATTCTAGCTAGTTTCCAACTCGTCTAAACTTTGCTTATCTTAACTGAGCAAGAATAGCTTTGAGTTTCTCAACCAACTCATCTTCTGTTTGGTCAGACTCTTTCTCCTTGGCTAGGAAGGCAACCGCTTGAGCGAGAGCTTCTCGTGCTTGGTCAAGGACTTTCGCATCTACACTTGTAAGGTCGCCATCTTGCAGAACCTTAGTCAATTCCTTGGTCAATTTCTTGAGTTCTGACTCTTTCTTACGACGCGCGATGAGGAAGAGAAGGAGACCAAGAAGGGCTAGCAGGCTGCCAATCATCGTACCGTATGGAAGATGACCTTGCTCTTTCCTTATTTCTTTCGTTTCTTCTTCATCCTTAGTCGCTTGCTTGCCTTTCAAGGATTCGAGTGCTTCTTTGATCTTGGCAGCCATCTCTTTCAAGCCTGCCTCTGTCAAGTCAGCATTTCTAAGGGCTTCTTGACCCTCTCCGAGAATGACCTTCGCAGCGTCGATGACAGATTGATCAATACCATCCAAGTCTTTCAAACGAGTTTCCAAGTCTTGAATCAAATCTCTTAAGACGGATTTATCAACCTGTTTCTCTTGACTCGATTGAGCGCCTCCAGCGAAAGCTACACTTCTACGGCTACGGACTGCTGGTGTCACAGAACTTCCAGATAGCCCTCGTGAAGACTCTGCTTCTGTCGCATTTCCTGTTTCTCTCTGTTGAGTAGATTGACCAGTAGCTTGATTCATCGAATCTCCTGAATGAGCTGGAGCGCTTGGAGTAGTAGGCTGATCTTGGTTATTTGCATCGCCTTGACCGCCATCATCATTGATTGCACTAATTGC